>DASQLL010000480.1:0-3507 GCA_035630035.1 Pyrinomonadaceae bacterium
CTGCCAGTACAAAGGCTCCGGCCTCATATCGAGCGGCGCTCGCGTGAAGAGGTGCGGCGCGTCGTCAACCACCTTCGGCAGCCAGCCCGGCAACTTGTAGAGCAGCCATACGACGCCGAGCGCGAGCGCGATGACGGGCAGACTGAGAAGCACGACTTTCAAGAAGTCGCGCAGCGTCCGACGCGCGAGCGGCTGGAAGCCCGCGTCTCCCTGCGCGAAGTTCGCGACCGCCGCTTGCAGCACGAAGAAGAGCAAGGGCGCTGCGAGCGCGGTCGCCGCCGAGAGCGTGAGATGCCACGCGTTCGCCACGCCGGTCGAGAAGAAGAGGTAGACCGAGACGAGCAGCGCTAGGTAGAGCGCGTTTATGAGCGCGAGGCCGCCCCAGTTGCGGAACAGTCCGCGCGCCGCGTCGCCGATGGCGTTGAATGAGTCTTTAATCATTTCGGAATGTCCTTAAGCATTCGTATCAGAAACGCGACCGTAAGGGAGCGTGTCCGCCGATGCGAGTATCGTTGATGCGAATACCATTGATGCGAATACCGTTGGTGCGAGCGCCTATGCCGCGAGCCCCGACACGCTCCCTTACGGTCGCGTTTCCGACTCGCGGCACTTGCCCATCACTTGTCCAGAATCGTCATCCCCGCCGACGCGGAGTTGGCGCGCACGTCAGGCTCGTACATGCGCTCGACGCGCGCGGGGGCGACGCGGAACTGTCCGGGCACCTGCACGCGCATGGCGTACTGGAACTGCGCCTTGCCGTCGAAGTAGTTGACGAACAGAACGGCGCGGTTGTCGCGGAACTCGCGCGAGCTGTACCAGTCGCTCCAGTCCTTCTCGTTGTGGTTGAGATTGATGCCGCTCACCTCTTCGACCTGCTCGCAGCCCGCCGGTATCGGGTCTTCGATTATCACGTACTCCGCCTTCTCGCCTTCGAGCCTGAGACGCGAGACGATGATGTCGCCGGAGCGCACGTCGCCCCTTAGAGGCTCCAGTTGCCAGCCGAGGCCGTCGTCCTTCTCTACAACTTTCAGACGCATGTACTCGCGGTGCATTTTGAGCTGCGGCACGCCCTGCTCCGCCGTCTGCTCGTCGTTCGTGTAATGCACGAGCGTGGTCGCGAGATACAACATGCCGCGACCGCGCTTGACGACGCGCACCTCGTTCGACGCGCCGACCTCGCCGCCGCGTCGCTGCACTTTGAAGACCTGACCCGACGAAGCGTCCGATCCGGTCATCTGGCGTTGCAAGACCTGCTCGCCGTTGACGTAGACCTCGACCGTGTAATCGGCCTCAAGCTCGCGGCTCACCTTCAGGTAATCAATCAGGCCGTAGATGGCGAAGGCTGTCTCGCGCGTCGAGAGCCAGTAGTAGCCGAAACGACGGTGCTGCACGAGCCAGCGCGCGGCCTTCGGCAGAACTTCGCTCGCGGGTAGAAGGCGCGAGAGGGCTTTGACCGAGAGCGCAGTCGCCTCGACGTTGTTGTCCCAGTGCGCGTCCGCGCCGCCTGCTTTAGCCGCGGCGGCGATTTCGGATGCGACCGATTTTGCGCGACCGTCGTCGCCGCGCTCTCTGAGGCCCAGCGCGAGCAGCGCGCGTCCGTATGCGCCGAGCTTGGCGCGGCTGGCGAACAGCTCGTTCAGATACTTCATCTCGCCGTCGCCGCTCTCCGCGAGCGCGTAGGCCATGTATGCGCGCGTGTCGAGACTCGGCGCGTTGGTCAAGCCTTCGACCGAGCCGTCGCTGTTCTCGGCGAGCATCTTCCTGAGCGCCCTGCGCCCGTTCTCAAGACGCTCCTCGTCAACGTCGTAGCCCGCGCGCTTCGCCTGCACGAATCCGTCAACGACGTACGCGGTCATCCAGCCGGTAGTCGTGTCGTCCTTCCACCAGCCCCAGCCGCCGTCGTCGTGCTGGTACGCGTAGAGACGGCGCAAACCTTTGCGGACTTTCTTGCCGATGTCGTTCGTGTCTTTAACGGTCGCCGTCTGCACGTTCTGCAAGGCCTGCGTGACGATGACGTTCGGAAGGAACGAAGACATCGTCTGCTCGGTGCAGCCGTAGGGAAACGTCGTCAGGTAGTCGAGCGCGCCGAAGAGCGTGCCCGCGATTGAGGGCGACGCCTCGATGCGGAGCGTGCGCGCGTTCGGGTCGGCGTTCCCCGGAAGCGTGAACGTGATCGCCTTGTCTGCTTCCTCTTCACCGATTGCAAACGAGTCGCCGCGCGAGTTCTTCAGACCTCGCGGGACGATTGGTATGCCCGTTTCGAGCGCGTCCGACTCGGTGTCCGTCAGAGCCTTCGCGAGAATCTTCAAATCGCCGGAGTTCGGCGCGCTCACGCGCCAGTTGACGCGATGCTCGCCCTGACTCGGAATCGTCACGGTCTGCACCGCCGGGTCGAGCAGCCGCGCGCCGCCGACCTCGACCGTGATCTTCGTCACCTTGTCGGCCTTTAGATAGTTGTGGACGATGCCCGAAAGCGTCACGGTGTCGCCCGCCGTCAGGAAGCGCGGCATGGCGACGCGTATGAGAACGTCCTTGCGCTCGACGACGCGCGAGACGGCGACGCCGACGCGCGTGTCGGCGGTGACGGCGCGCGCGGTCGCACGCCACGTCGTAAGGTTGTCGGGCAGCTCGAACTTCGCGGCGGCCTTGCCGTCCGCGCCCGTGACGAGCGCGGGCTGCCAGAAGGCCGTGTCCTTGAAGATGCGGCGCACCTGCGGGTTCACAAGGTTGCCTTCGTTCTTAAAATCCGCGAGCTGGCGCGCGCGCTTGTTTGCGGCGAGCTGCACGACCTTCTTCCCCGCGTAACCCGAAAAGTAATAGTTGACGGAGAAGCTCGTATTTACTTGGTTGTAGCGCTCGCCGTAGAAGTTGCGGCGTATGTCGCCGACCGATTCGGGCGAGATGCTGTAGATGGACTCGTCAACGACGCCCAGAGAAATCTCCGCGCCCGACGCCGGAGAGCCGTCGCCGTTTCTGGCAAGCACGGTGTACGAGGCCGTCTCGCGCGGCTTGAACTCCTTCTTGTTCGGGATGATCTCAAGGCTCAGCATCTTGTCGCGCGCCGGTACGTTGAGCTTCACGCTCTGCGTGTGCATGTCGCTCGCGCGGACGTATGTGACGTTGAGGTATATGTTGGGCGCGAAGTTCGCTTCGATCTTCACGTCAATGATCGCGGAGCGGCCCGGCACGTCCATCTGCCTCACGCTCATCACGGAGTTAAGCTCGGTCGTGACGAGCAGGTGCGCCTTATCTTTCGGCAGCAAGGCGAGGACGTGCGCCGTCTCGCCCACGCGGTAAGACTTCTTGTCGGGCACGAGCTTTATGTCGCCCTCGCCTTCGTAAGACACGTCCGACCATTCGCCATTGCGATCCGAGACCCAGAGGTAGCCGCCCTCCATCACGACGGTTTTTCCGTTCTCCTCAATCGTAGTCTTGATGAGGATGCTGCCGTTGACGGGGACGACGTAATCGAGCGCGCCCTCGCCCTCCGCGTTCGTGTCAACGCCC
>DASQLL010000481.1:0-7054 GCA_035630035.1 Pyrinomonadaceae bacterium
CGCGGAATTTCGAGGGCTTCCGGTTGGTGTGGCTCGACGCCGCAGCGGTGATAGCCGCAATCAACTTTTAGGAAGAGGTCGAGCGCGACACCCGCGCGCCGCGCGTATTCGTCGAGCGCGTGCGGGATCGAAACGTCGTCGGTGATGAGCGCGAGACGCTCGCAAGCTTTGGCTAGATCAATCGTCTCCGCGAATTTGCCCGGCTCGATGGGGACTGCGTAGGTGATGTCGCGAAAGCCGTGCGCCGCGAACGCACGCGCCTCCGCGAGCGTCGAGACGGTGATACCGCCCGCGTGCCCCTCGGTCTGTATGCGAGCAACCTCGACGCACTTGTGCGTCTTGACGTGCGGGCGGAGACTCGCGCCGAAACTTTTGACGCGCTCGGACATTCGCGCGGCGTTGCGACGCACGCGCTCGATGTCGAGCAGGAGCGACGGAGTTTTGACGGTCTGCAAGTCCATGACTTGCTGCGGAATATAACATCAAACGATATGGCAAGCGGTAGCGGGTAGCTCCGAGGCAGAAACGCGACCGTAAGGGAGCGTGTGGTCAAAGGATGAAGGCGGAAGGATGAAGGATGAAAGAAATGCTGTCTTTACTTCCGCCTTCATCCTTCATCCTTCATCCTTTCGCTGACACGCTCCCTTACGGTCGCGTTTCTGATGTAATGAGCCAACGCTCGCGGGGCTGTTATTGAATGGTTATGACAACTCCGCCTCGACTGACCGCGCCGCTCGCGGTCGTGACTACGACGGAGGCAGCGCCCGTCACGCCGTCGGGTATGACGGCGTTGATCTGTTCGAGGCCGGGAAAGCCGCCGGACTTGCCCGCGTAGTTGACCTGCGCTGTCTTGCCGCCGATCTTCACAGTGACGGGCAGAGAGTTGCGCCAGCCCGTGCCGAGCAGCGCGACTTCAGAAGGTTGATTGCTCGTGCGCGCGGGGAAAGGCGAGCGCGTGTACATCATGCCGGAGACGAGCAGCGCGACGGCCTCGCCCGTGCCCGTCTGCGGGATCGTGAAGAGGCCGGGGTTCGCATTCACGACGCGCGCGTCGTCCGCGGCGATTACGCTGCCGCCCACGGTGACGACGACCGAGCCGACGCCTGCGCCAAGCTCTGGCGGGACGTGTATGTGAATCGCCGCGTCGTTGAATGAAAGCACGGGCACATCGAAGCCTTCGATGCTCACGCGGACGCCGCGCGATGCGGCCTCGCCTTGCGTCGCCCCCGTCAGCCCGCGCGTTAGATTCGTGCCCGCGATTGTCGCGAGACCGTCGAGCGGGGCGTCGCCCTGAAGGCTCGCGCTGTTCGTCATAGTCAGATGGCTGACCGGCGCGAGGACTGTTTCGACGCCGAACGAGAGGCCGGAGTAGGCTTGCGTGAACTCGTCGTCCGCAAGCACGAAGATCGAGCCGTCGCGCAGGATGCCGTTGAGCGCGGGGTCTGGGAAAGCGTCAACGCGCGGGATGCCGCCGTTGCCGCCGTCGGCGGGAAGGTCGCTCTCGCCCGTCGAGTCTTCGATGACGTAGACCGTTCCGTCGCGCGCGACCGTCATACCGTGAAGGACGAGGTTGTTGTCAATCGAAAGCCCCTCGACGCGAATCTCGTCTGTGTCTGCGAACCTGTCGCCGTTCGTGTCATAGACGGCGAGCATCTGCGTGTCGCTGCCGACCGAGTGAGTGAAGACGACGCCGCGCGAGTTCGATGCGATGTCGAGCGGCGCATCCTCTGCGTTCGAGGAGAAGGGAAAATCCCAGTAGGGCGTCGAGGCGAGCGTGTCGGGCACGCCGTCGCCGTTCGTGTCGCGCACGACGCGCAGCTCGTCCGACTGGAAGTCCGCGATTACGAGATCGCCCGAAGGGAGCAGCGTCAACGCGTTCGCGTTGAAGAGGCGGTCGTCGCCGACGGCGACAAGCTCACGCGTGCGCGAGGCGTCGAAGCCGCCGGTCAAAGGGTCGCGCACGAGAAGGACGACGCCGGGCGAAGGCTCGTTGTTGGGATCGTTCGGGTCTTGACTGTTGAAGAAGCCGCTGGAGGAGACGACGACGAACTCGCGGCCCGCGTGCGACGTGCCTGTGACGACGGAGACGGCGGAGGGGAAGCCGAAGTCGCGTCCTAAGTCGAAGGTCGAAGATGAGTCGCGAACGAAGTCGCCGTTCGTGTCGAGCGCGAGGACGAGGATGCCGGTCGCAACGTCGTCGCCCGTCGTCGTAGTGCCTCGGTCGTCAATCGCCGTGAAGACTTCGTAGCGCGCGCCCGTGCGACCGACGGCGATGTCGTAAGAGCCGCCCCGGTTGTCGAAGGTCGTGCGGTCGTCGGCGACGAGATCGCCCGTGCGGTCAACGAACTCTTCGTGCGTGCCGTCGCTGCTCACGAGGCTCAGTTGCGAGACGTGAAGGACGCGGCTGAGCGGAGTGCCGGGCGCGATGACGTTCGAGGGCGTGAGAGTCGCGGCGTTTGCGCGCGCGGCCTTGTCGGCGGCGCGGCGCACAGGAGCTGGGCGGGCCGTCCTGCGTTGCTGTGAATTGGGGGAGTCGGCGCGCGTCGAGCTTGGGCGCGCGGATACGGGCGCGGACTTGCGGCTTCGTCGGGGGACGTATGCGCCGCGTCGCGAGGGCGCGTCGGTCGGGCGTTGGCGCGACTTGAGAGCGCGTCGGAGGTCAGGCTTGAAATTCTTCGCAGTCGGAGTTTGCGCGTGACCGACGCGCACGAGAGGCGTCGTGATTACGCCGAGCGCGAGCGCGAAGGTAGTGGCGAAAGCGAAGAGGCGAATGCGGTCTCGCATCGAAAGTCCTTTCGGGGTGAGTCGGGAAGGGGAGAGCGCGGGCGAGTATCTGTTTGGCCGAGACGACGGCGGCGTGCGACAAGTTGCGTCGGTCGTGCTCGCACGCCGCCGTCGTCTCGGCCCTCAAGGAAGCAAGGCCCCGTCTCGCTCCCTCAACATAAGCCGTCAGGCGGCGTTGGCGTTTGTCTTAGAACAGCGTCAACGCTGATCGTCAGGCTTAACGCGTGCTGGCCGCGACTCTTCTTTGGGCGGCGACGCAGGGCGCTCTTCGCGCGGCGCGGAGCGCGGGGCTTCCTGTCGCGGAGCCTCTTGACGCGGAGTCTCCTGTCTGGGAGCTTCCTGTCTTGGCGGCGGGTCGTTGCGCGGCGGCGGCGCGGAGCGCTCTGGTCGCGAGGGTTGCGACTCTTCGCGACGAGTGGGCGTAGAAGGACGCTCGCCCGGCTCGGTCTTGTAGACGGCGGGCGGCGACGGGCGTTCAACGCGCGGCCTCTCTTCGCGCGGCCTGTCTTCGCTCGGTCGCTCGACGTTTGGCCGCTCGACGTTGGGTCGCGTCGGCCTCACGCGCGGCGTGTCCGAATCGTCGTTGCGGGCGTCCGGTTCGGAGCGCCGCACGCGCGGCTCGACTCCGTTGATAGGCTCAGAGGGTCGCGCGTCAGTCGGCGTCGAGGGTCGAGCGGGACGCACGCGCGGGGCGTTGTTGCCACTGCCTCCGACGCCGCCTGAGTCAATCGTAGGACGCCCGGAGCGGTTCGGTCGTGTGACCGCGCCCGTGTTGTCGTCGCTGCTCGGCGTGCCTCCGCCGCCCGCGGAGGGCGTAGACGAAGAGACGCGCGGCTCGCGATTTTTGAAGACGTGTGTGCGGCGCAGCTCGCCGTCGAGCGGGACGCCGGGCGTGCGCGTCGTCGCGCCCGTCTCGCGGTTGGGGATGATGCGAGGCGGCGTGACCGGCGCGGGTCGGTTGATAGATAGAGCCTCACGCCCGCTCGCATCAGTCGTGCGGCTGCCGGGAGCAAGGACGCGTCCTTCGCCGCGCGTGCCGACTCGCGGCGAGCCTGCGCGCGCACCATCCGAAGGCGTGACGGGCAACGGCCCGCGCATCGGCTCGGTCGAAATCGCGCGTTGCGCGAGGTCGTTCGTGGCTGGACGTGCGCGAACGTTTTGCGCTCCGAAATCGCGCGCACGGATGGATGTGACCGCGCGAAGAAGCGCGGGATTCGCGCGTCGAAGGTTGTCCACGTGGCCGGAGCGCAGAGGCGTCAGAGGATCATAGCGGCGATCCCACCAGCGACCGCGCGGGTCGCGCTGCCCGTGTCCGAGCGGATACCAAGCGACGTGTCGGTCGTGGCCGAAGCTCAGGTTGACGAAGACGACGAGCGCGGGACGCCAACGTGCGCGGCGATAGTTGTAGCCGTAGCCACGAGGCGCCCAGCACCAGTTGTTGTTGTAGTAGACCCAGCGACCGTAATGATACGGCGCCCACCCCCACGGCTCGTCCGCAATCCAAGTCCAGCCGTAGGGCGGGCACCAAGACCAGTGGCCGTAGCGGTACGGACTCCAGTTGTAATAGTTGTTGATGACGGTCGTGTGCGGACGCCAGACGTATCCGTAGTCGCTCGTGTGAACCCAGTCGCCGTAGAGGTCGAGTTCTTCCGCGCCGTAGACTTCGCTGTCGTAGTAGCGCTCGCGGCCTTCGTACTTCAGACGCTTGGCGAGGTATAGCTCGCGCTCGTCGTTCCAGTAATCCCACTCGTCGTACTCTCCGGCGGAGCTTAGCTCCCAGTCGCCCTCGCCCGCGCCGCCGTAGACTAAACGCGCCGAGCGATTGTTACGCAGATCGAAGCCGGAGTTCTGCGAGTAGACGCGCGCGCGACCGTCTTCGCGGACGGTGACGCGGACGCCTCCGTCGCTCGCGACATCAATGCGGTACTGGCCTGTCTTCTCGGCGGCCACGGTCGTCTTCGGCGCGTCAATCTCGAAATACTCTTTGTCGCGGTCGAAGCGCGAGAGCTTGAGCGTGGCCGTGCCTTCGGCGAGGCTGAGCGCGATGCCCTCGTCGCGTAGGGTTACGACCGTCAGCACCGAGTCCGCGCCGACGCGGACGAAGTTGCGCGAGTCAATCTGAATTTCGAGTCGCGAGTCGCGCCCGGTCGCGAGCCTGTCGCCTTCGACGAGCGGCGCGTTCAGTTTCGCGCGCTCCCACTCGACGTTGCCTGAGCGGCGCAGGCTGACCTCGCCTTTGAGCAGGCTCACGCGAACGACGCGCGCGCGTTCTTCATACTCGTCGTCGTATGTGTCGTCGGCGAGCGCGGAAGTTGTCGGCAGAAGAAGTGTTGAGAGAAGGAAAAGGAGAGCGAAGGGTAAAGAGTGACGTGTACGCATGGGCGGACGCTCCTTCAGTTGTGTAGAACGGGCTGCTTGGGGACAGATTTTTTACGGACGAAGGCCACAGCCTTCCGAAGAAGAAAGCTTGTTGCGATAAGCTCTCATCCTTTACGCGTCGGCTGAGCAAAGCATGTGCCTGTGCTGAGGCTCGAAAGATTGCGAGAAGGTTGTGCGGGCTTTTATCAAGGAAATTGAGACGCGAGTCTTGCGCGTCTATGCCAGATGGTGCAGGAGCGGCACTATATCGTGTGAGACTTATCAGGACAACTTACAGTACCGCGAGCGGTAGCGAGCGGGTGTGCCAATTGCGGAATGCGGATTTCGGATTGCGGATTGGAAGCACTACTGTCTTCCAATCCGCAATCCGAAATCCGCATTCCGCAATCCAGAGAGACCCGCTTGCTACCGCTCGCGGTACTGTATACGCGCGCCGCGCGTCTGGAGGTTTTAGCAAGTGGTCGTATCTCAGAGAAGCTCAGATTGAGAATCGGATACTGCCGCCAATCCTTGTAATCGTAGTGCCACCACTCCGGCTCGTAGACGGCGAAGCCTTCGGCCTCCATCGCCGCGCGGAGCAGATCGCGCAGGCGACGTTGTTCGGGAGTTCCGCCCGCGTAGTTGATGTGCGATAGCTCGGTCATGTCGTCGTACTCGCTCGGCATCGAGACCTCGCGGCCCGTCTTTATGTCGTAGAGCGTCAGGTCAACGGCGCAGCCTCGGTTGTGTCGCGAGCCTTTCGATGGGTTTGCGACGAACTGCTTTTTGTCCGCGGGCGTCAAGTCCCAGAAGAGTTTCGTCACAGACCACGGTCGGTAGCCGTCGAAGACCGCGAGGCCGAGCCGCTTCTTTCTGAGCGCGCGGCTTACGCGCAACAGAGCTTCGGCGGCGGGACGTTGCAGAAAGGCGCGCGCCTCCGTGTAGACGGGGCGACCGACGAAGTTGTTCGACGTGGCGTAGCGGATGTCGAGCTTGATGGACTTGTCGAGCTTCTTCAACTCGACAAGCTCCGGCGCTCGAAACGTCCCTTCCTCTTTCGGCGGCTGCTCCTGCGCGCGCGCGGCGAAAGGCAGAAGCACGAACAGGCAGAAGATCGTAGCAGTGAAGCGCACGCGGGTAGATTTCAGATTGCCTCTCATTCAACCCTCAACAATCTCGACGTTAACATTCAGAGCGCTGGAGAAAACTCGCGCGTCGAACGGCACTTTAGGGGCAGGGCTTGTCCCTGCCCGTCGCACTTGTTAAATCAACTTGAGTTGAAGTGCAGCTTGCGCGGGCAGGGACAAGCCCTGCCCCTACAGTTTTGAAGCGCGATTATAATTTTCATTGTGACCAAGATTTCGGCTTGCGCTCCCAGCGATGCGCGCGCAGCTCTTCGATAAGTTCGGGCGGGAGCGGCCCTGCGTCGCTCGTGGCGACGTTCGACTCGACGTTCCTGATTTTACGCATGCCGGGAATGATCGTGCTGACCGTGGGGTTGCTGAGGATGAAGCGCAGAGCCAACTCCGGCATCGTTAGCCCCGCGCGCTCGGCCAGAGGCTTGAGCGCGTCGGCGCGCTCGACGCTGGGGATTAAGTTCTCCGGCACGAAGTATATGTTGCGCCAGTCGCCTTCGGGCCAGCTACTTTCTTTCGTGAGTGTGCCTGTAAGCGTGCCCTCGTCGAAGGGGACGCGCGCGATGACGGCAACGTCCATCTCGGCGCAGGCGGGGAAAAGCTCGTCCTCCGGGTTCTGGTCGAAGATGTTGTAGACGACCTGCACGGAGTCGACGAGGCCGGTATCGAGCGCCCGCAGCACGTTGGTCGGCTGCCACCGGTTGACGCTGATGCCGAACGCTCGCACCAGGCCTTCCGTTTTGAGTGCGTCCACCGTCTTCTGCCACCCCTCGTCG
>DASQLL010000482.1:0-4899 GCA_035630035.1 Pyrinomonadaceae bacterium
ACACGTTCGAGCGCATCGCGCTTGAGCTTCGCACGCAATACTCAATCGGCTACCGCCCGACGAACTTCGCCAACGACGGCAAGTGGCACAAGCTCAAGATCAAGGTGCAGCCGCCGCGCGGCTTCCCTCGCCTGTTCGTCCGCGGGCGCGAGGGCTACTACGCCAACGCCACGCCGCGCTAGGAGATTGCGGATTGCGGATTCGTTGAAAGTTGTGCCGTTTCGTTTCAGATGCGTTAATTGTGCGAAGGACGCTCGCTTGAGCGCAGACTTCAATTTAGTCTAAATCCGCAATCCGCAATCCGAATTCCGCAATCGCCTTGCCGCCGTTTTCCGGCAACGCACGAAGCCGCCGGGGCATCTCTAAAATGGTCGCGCGAGCCGGCGCGCAAGCCTTAAAGTTTCAAGCCATAATGCTCTTTGCCCCGGCCACGCGGAGCCTTAAAAGCCGAGTTCCGGCAAGCTCCGGTAAAGTCACCGCCCCGCGCTCCCTTCCGCATGCCGGATAGGTTTCACGCGGGGCGATGCTTTGAGGGATGACAATGAAACATCAAGAAACTCTCGGTCGAAGGAATCGGCGCTCGCGCCTTGCGCCCGCCGCGCTCATCCTTTTCGCGACGTTCGCGGCGCTCATTCCGGCTTCGGCTGCGCGTCAGACGGCGGGCCGCCCGCGCCGCGCCACGACCTCTTTGCAGAAAGCCACGCCGACGCCGACGCCGCAGAAGATAGCGCCGCAGACGACAGCGACGCCGAAGCAGACGCCCGTCGCCCCCAGACGGACGCCGACGCCCGGGCCGACCGTGACGCCGCAACAGGATGAGGAGGCTCCGCCCGCCCCTCCGAAGTTTCAAATCTCGCCGTCGGCGCAGCCCGACGCCCCGACGCAGGATCAGTCTGGACAGGAGGTAGACCCCGAAGAGGTCGTCCGCGTAGATACCAGCCTCGTCAACCTGCACGTGCGCGTCGTTGACCGAAACAACCGCCCCGTGGGCGATGTGAAAAAGGAAGAGTTCCGCGTCTTCGAGAACGGCGTCCAGCAGCAAGTCGAGTTCATCACGCAGGAGGAAGTGCCAATCACCTACGGCCTCGTCGTTGATAATTCCGGCAGCTTACGCAACCAGATAAATCAGGTCATCGAGGCCGGCAAGACCATCGTCGAAAGCAACAAGCCCGGCGACGAGACCTTCGTCGTCCGCTTCATCTCCAGCGAAGACATCAAGATCATGCAGGACTTTACCGCCGACAAGTCCGCGCTGGGCGACGCGCTCGAAGACATGTTCGTCGAGGGCGGGCAGACCGCCATCATTGACGCCGTCTATCTTTCGGCGCAGCACGCGGGCGAGCGGCGCAAGGGCAACCCCTTGGAAGACAAGCGGCGTCGCGCCGTCATCGTCGTCACAGACGGCGAAGACCGCGCGAGCTTCTACAAGCAGGAGCAGCTCTTCGAGTCGCTGAAGGAAGAGGACGTGCAGATTTACATCATCGGCTTCGTCAACGAGCTGGACAAGGAGCGCGGCTTCATCTCGAAGTCGAAGCGGCAGAAGGCCGTTGACCTCTTGGACAAGATGGCGAAGGAGACGGGCGGGCGCGCTTTCTACCCGACCTCGCTCTCGGAGCTTCCGAAAATCGCCGAGGAGATAACAAAAGACTTGCGCACACAGTACGTCATAAGTTACGTTCCCACGGCGAAGGCGCGGCCCGGCGAGTTCCGCCCCGTCCGCGTCGCCGTTGCAGACACGCCCAATCGCGAGAAGCGCATCGCTATAACGCGCTCCGGTTATACGGCCAAAGGTGAGAATGCACAGCCCCCATCGAATCAATCTCCCCCGACCGTCAGGAGGCAGTGATGCCCGTTGACCCGACAGTGCTGGAAGACATCGAGTTCTTCAAGCTTCTCGACGGCGAAGATCGTCGAGTTCTGGCCGAGGTCGTTGACCTCATCAAACTGGACGACAACCAGACTCTCTTCCGGGCGGGCGAGCCGGGAGAGAGTCTTTTTCTTGTCCGCACGGGCGAGATAGAACTATTCATCAAGGACACAGCCGGGCAGAAGATCATCCTCGACATCGTGCGCTCCGGCGACTTCTTCGGCGAGCTTGCGCTCCTTGACGCAGGCCCGCGCTCCGCGACGGCGATGGCGCTCACGCCCAGCGAGCTTATAGAGCTTGACCGCGACGATCTGCTCCTGCTCTTCGGCAAACGCCCCGACTCGGCCTTGAGCATGCTGGCCGCGATGGGCAAGATGACGCGCAAGGCCGACGAGCTTCTCCGCAAGCGCGTCTCGCGCAACGCCAACGAGGAGGTCGAGGAGCGGCTCACGCCTATTCAAAGAATCTCCGACTGGCTCGCGTGGTTTTCGGGAAGCATGCTCTTTCTATTCATACACGCCGTGTGGTTCATCTCGTGGGTTTCGCTAAACACACTCATCCTCCCCATCGGCGAGGACGGCACACGCGGCTTTGACCCCTTCCCTTTCGGCCTGCTGACGATGATCGTCTCTCTGGAAGCGATATTCCTCTCCTGCTTCGTCCTCATCAGCGCGAACCGTCAGGCCGAGAAGGACAAGGTGCGCGCCGACATCGAGTACGACGTGAACATCAAGGCCGAGCTTGAGGTGGCGCACCTGCACGAGAAGACCGACCACATCCACGAGGAGATGCTGCGCCACTTCACCAAGGTCGAAAAGCTGCTCGCGGGGCGTCAGTCCATCCCGACCGAGAACGTCGGCGCGGACTAGAGCAACTTCGGGGCGCGATGCGGAAACGCGAGCGTGAGCGAGCGTGTTAGTGTGAGAATGAGCAAGCGTCTCACCGCTAGAATGACACGCTCGCTCACGCTCGCGTTTCTGATGACGCTCCCGCCGTTGTAAAATGCCACCACCATGCTGACAGCAATCTACATACTGGCCGTTGTCCTTCTCGTCCTCCTCAACGGCTTCTTCGTCGCGGCTGAGTTCGCGTTCGTCGGCGTGCGCCGCTCGCGCATTGAGGCGCTGGCCGAAGAGGGCGACCGGCGCGCGCGGCGGCTGCTCAATGTCCTCAACCACATGAACGAGTACCTCTCGGCGTCGCAGCTCGGAATCACGCTGGCCTCGCTCGGCCTCGGCTGGCTCGGCGAGCCGACGGTGGCGAAGCTCATAGAGGGGCCGCTGCACAACGCGGGCGTGCCGGAGACTTGGATTCACGTCATAGCATTCCTCGTCGCCTTCACAATCATCACGACTCTGCACATCACGGTCGGCGAGCAAGCGCCCAAGCTGCTCGGCCTACAGAGGGCCGAGCGCGTCGCGCTCTCGACGGCGCTGCCGATGCAGTTGTTCCACTCGGTGTTCCGCCTGCCCGTGCGCGCGCTCGACCGCGCGAGCGCCGCCATGGTGCGTCCCTTAGGCGTCCACGCCGACGCCAGTCATGCCTCAGCCTACACCGAAGAGGAGCTGCGCCACGTCATCGAGATGTCGCGCAAGGGCGGGCACATCGAGCCGGAGGAGCAGCGGCTCATCCACCGCGTCTTCGAGTTCGCCGACGCGGAGGTGCGCGAGGCGATGGTGCCGCGCACGAACGTGGACGCGCTGCCCGTTACGGCTACGCTCGAAGAGACCAAGTCGGCCTTCCGAAGCTTGGGCTACTCGCGCCTGCCCGTCTATCGCGGGCGGCTTGATGAGATCGTCGGCGTGCTGTTCCGCCGCGACATCGAGCCGTTCCGCGACGCGAGCAACACGGAAGAGTTCAACGTCGAGAAGCTCGCGCGTGCGCCGCTCTTCATCCCCGCGACGGCCAAACTCGGCTCGGCGCTCGCGCAGATGCAGTCGTCGCACACGCACCTCGCCTTCGTCATTGACGAGCACGGGGGCTTGGAAGGCATCGTCACGCTCGAAGACTTGTTGGAAGAGATAGTAGGCGAGATAAACGACGAGTACGACGAAGAGGTTCGAGACCAGATTGACGAGCAGGCGGACGGCACGTTCCTTCTCGACGGCATGCTCGCCGTGCGCGACGCCAACCGCCGCTTCCGGCTCGAACTGCCGGAGGCGGGCAGCTACACGACCATCGCGGGATTCATGCTCGCGCAGGCCGGGCGACTTTTGAGGGTGGGCGAAGAGGTCGCGCACGCGGGCGCAGTCTTCAAGGTCGAGCGCGTTGACCGCCGACGCATACGCCGCGTGCGCTTCACGCCGCCTACGGAGAAGCAGGAGGCCGCCGGCTCGCAGCAGGCGTCTGCCTAACGAGTGGCCGTCGCGCCAGCGAAGCCGCGCACGCGGGGCTTTTGTCGCCGGCGGGCGCAGTGCGTAAAGCTCCTGCCCATAGTAAAATAGTCCCGCAATGGTCTCAGCACTCTACGTCTTCGTCATAATCCTTCTCGTCCTCGCCAACGGTTTCTTCGTCGCCTCGGAGTTCGCACTCGTCGGCGTGCGCCGCTCGCGCATCAAGATGCTCGCGGAGGGCGGAGACCGAAGGGCGCTCCGTTTGATCGGCCTGCTCGACAACCTGAACGCTTACATCTCGGCCACGCAGCTCGGCATCACGATGGCCTCGCTCGCCTTGGGCTGGATCGGCGAGCCGGTCTTCGCCCACCTGCTCGAAGCGCCGCTCAAGGGCCGCGTCTCCGAGGTCGCGCTGCACACGATCTCCTTCACCATCGCCTTCACGATCATAACGTTCCTGCACATCGTGCTTGGCGAGCTTGCGCCGAAGACGATGGCGCTTGAGCGCGCCGAGCGCGTGTCGCTGGCCGTCGCGTGGCCTCTGCACGCGTTCTATAAAATCTTCCAGTGGCCCATACGCCTGCTCGACTGGGCGGGCACGCGCACCGTCCGGCTCTTCGGCCTGCACCCCACTTCAGACCACGCTTCGATCTACACGGAGGATGAGCTGCGCCACCTGATTGACGTGTCGCGCAAGAG
>DASQLL010000483.1:0-12141 GCA_035630035.1 Pyrinomonadaceae bacterium
TACACTTGCGCGGACGAAGCGAACGTGTCGGGCATCGCGGAGATTTCATCCATGACGGTCGTCAGGATTTCGACCTCCGGCGTCTGCCGACGAACGGCATCGTCGTTGGCCGTCCCGGCTTGTTCAGTCTCGCCCGCGTCGGCGGTCGCTCTCGTCGCCGAAGCTCTCTTTTTTCTCGCCCCCACGACCCTCGCTTCCGGCGCAGTCGTTTGCACGTCTTTGGCTTCGCCCTCGTCGCTCTGCGAGTCCTCGCGAACGCCCATGCGCTTTAGCTCTTCGACGCGTCCGGCGCGTATCGCCGCGCAGATGAGCTTGTGCTGTCGTTGCAGCCGCTCGGTCAAGACCTTCTCGTCGAAGCCCGTCTGCATGAGGTCGTCGTAGCGCGTGCGCTTACTCGCGATGATCGCGCCGCCGACGTAGACGAGCGAGAGGATGAGGGGCGTGTCGAGACCCTTGTCCTCGGTCTGGACGTGATAAGTAACGCCTTCGTACGGAATGTCTGTGTTGAATCCTGTGATCACGGGGCTACGGGTTTGCGACGAACCGGGGCGTTTGATAGAGCCGGGGGCGGCCTCAATAACGAGGGCGAATTCAAAGTAGCACACGCGTTCAAAGCCGGTCAATCTCCTTGCAAAACAGGGCTTTGGGCTTCATCCGGCTCGGCCTTGACACCCACTTGGGCATGGACTAGGATTTGTTTGTGCCATGATTCTCAATCTAAATCGAGGCCTTCGGGAGGCCGATTTTTCAGCGCAAGCTGACGGGAGGTAGTGTGTTCAATCTCTCTGATTACCTGCCCATCGTGCTCATGTTCATCGTAGCCTTCGGCTTCGCCGCGGGCAACGTCCTTCTGTCGCAGTTCGTCGGGCAACACAAAGCGACGCGGACGAAGACGATGCCCTACGAGTGCGGCAAAGACCCGGTCGGCTCGGCGCGCGAGCGCTTCTCGGTCAAGTTCTATCTGATCGCGATGATCTACATCCTGTTCGACATCGAGCTGATTTTCCTCATCCCGTGGGCCGTCGTCTTCAAGAGCTTCATGGCTGAAGGCCCTGCGTTCGCGAATCTGATTTACGCGGAGATGATTCTATTCATCGCGCTTCTGCTCGTGGGCTACGTCTACATTCGGAAGAAGGGGATGTTCGAGTGGAACGAGCGTGCGCGGGTTGAGGCGGAGGCCGAAGCACACGCGCTCGCCGAGACCGAAAAGCGCAGGCGCTTGAGGAAGGCCGCGACCGCGACGCCCGCACGCGCCGCCTGACGAGCGTGGAGGTTTTTATGGGTTTAGAAAATTTACTGGCCGAGGCTCTGCCCGAAGTACTGACGACGCGGCTCGACTCGCTCGTAAACTGGGCGCGCAAGTCTTCTCTGTGGCCCGCGACGTTCGGACTCGCTTGCTGCGCCATCGAGATGATGAACGCAACTTCCGCGCGCAACGATCTGGCGCGCTTCGGCTCCGAGGTGTTTCGCGCAAGCCCGCGTCAGGCCGACGTGATGATCGTTTCGGGGCGCGTGTCGCGCAAGATGGCCCCGGTGCTAAGGCGTATCTACGATCAGATGCCTGAGCCGAAGTGGGTCATCTCGATGGGCGCTTGCGCCACGTCGGGCGGCGTGTTCGACAACTACGCGATAGTGCAGGGCGTTGACAAGGTCGTGCCCGTTGACGTGTACATTCCGGGCTGCCCGCCGCGACCGGAGATGCTCATTCACGCGGTGATGATGCTTCAGGACAAAGTGATGAAGGAAAGCTTGCGCGACCGCAGGGACGTGCCCGCGGGCGAGGCCATCGAAGCCGTCCCGCCCGGAACGCTTCCCGCGACCGGCGTCTCCGCGACGAACGAGGCCGCGGCTCAGGAGCAGCCGTCGCGCCCTTACACGATTGCGTCGCGCCACGAGCGACGAAGGTCTTACTAAAGCAGTGACAAGTGACGGGTGACAAGTGACAAGTAAATCACTTGAGTCTCACTCGTCACATGTCACCTGTCACTTGTCACTTTATTTATGGACAACGAGCGCGAGAAAGAGATTGCCGCCACGTCGCGAGCGGCCAAGTCGTACCCGCTGCCGCCCGTCGAGCTTGTGTCTGCGTTGCAGAAGGAAGAGTCCGGCTGGGTCTTAGAAGTCATACAGGCCTTCGGCGAGTTGACGCTTGTCGTGCCGCGCGAGCACATCGCGGCGCTCTGCTCGCATTTGAAGGCCGCTCCCGGTTTCGAGTTCGATCTGCTCGCGGACATCACGGGGGCCGACCGCGGGCCTGAGGAGGAGCCGCGCTTCGAGGTCAACTATCACCTTTTCTCGACGAAGCGTTTTCACCGCGTGCGTTTGAAGGTTCTGCTCGATCAAGAGGACGTGCACGTTCAGACTGTGACGGGCGTTTGGCGCACGGCCAACTGGCACGAGCGCGAGACGTTCGATCTGTTCGGCGTCGTCTTCGACGGACACCCGGACTTGCGCCGCATCCTTCTACCCGACGACTGGCAGGGCCACGCGCTCCGCAAAGACTTCCCGCTTCGAGGCTATGAGCCGTACAGCCTGACATGACGCGGCTTAAAATATGATGATGAATCAACCGCAGCCGCAGTACGGGGGCAACTTCCCACAGCAGCAACAGAAGGGCTGCCTAGGCAGAAACTGGAAGTGGATGCTTCCCGTCGGATGCCTCGGCCTGATTCTGCTTGTCGTTGCGTTCGGTGTCGGTGTTTTCTTCTTCGCCATGTCGGCTGTGAAGTCGTCGGAGGTTTACCAGTACGCACTTGCGAAAGCGAAGGCAGACCCGGCGGTCATCGCGGAGTTGGGCCAGCCGATAAAGGACGGATGGCTCGTGCAGGGGTCTATCAGTACAAGCGGCGACACCGGCCACGCGAACATTCGGATACCCATCAACGGCCCGAAGAAATCCGGGACGATTTACGCGGTTGCGTCGAAAGGCGCGTTGGAATACGCAAGCGACGACTGGATTTACGAGATACTTGAGGTCGAGGTCGAAGGCCGCCCCGAACCAATCCCGCTCATCGAGAAAAAGTCGCTTACGTCGCAAACGAACGAAGACGTTGACGGCGACAGCGGCGAGTTGAACGAGATCGGGCCTCCGCCTCCGCCGATTGCAAGGGCCGCGCCAACACCTTCGGCGGTTGGTAAGACGATCTCCGGCGGCGTGCTAAACGGCAAAGCTATCAGTAAGCCTGCGCCGCCTTATCCCGCGATTGCGAAGGCCGCGAGAGCGTCGGGCACGGTGACAGTCCAAGTGCTCGTTGACGAATCCGGCAACGTGGTTTCGGCCAGCCCTGTCTCAGGGCATCCGCTGCTTCAAAACGCGGCGGTGCAGGCAGCGAGGCAGGCCAAGTTTCCGCCGACGAAGCTCAGCGGCGTAGCCGTCAAGGTATCGGGCGTTCTCACGTACAACTTCGTCCTCGAATAGCGACACGTTTGTGAAGTGGCGCGAATATTAGTTGGACTTTGGAATACAAAGCATGAGCGTTTCAACCGGAAATCTTCCGCCGCAGTTCGAGATCGTTGACCGACCGCTCGACACGCAGATGACCATCTCGATGGGGCCGCAGCACCCTTCGACGCACGGCGTCCTGCGTCTTGAGCTTGTGCTAGACGGCGAGATGATCATCAAGTGCACGCCCGACATCGGCTACCTGCACACGGGGATGGAGAAGCTCTTCGAGTATAAGAAGTACCAGCAGGGCATCGTCATCACCGACCGGATGGACTACCTCAACCCTTTGGGGAACAACCTCGCCTACGTGATGGCGGTCGAGAAATTGCTCGGCATAGAGATACCGGAGCGCGCGCAGGTCATACGCGTCATGTTCTGCGAGTTGCAGCGCATCGCGTCGCACCTCGTATGGCTCGGCACGCATGCGCTCGACATCGGCGCGATGACGGTCTTCTTCTATTGCTTCCGCGAGCGCGAGAAGATTCTGAACCTTATAGAAGCAGCATCGGGCGGGCGACTCACGCCGTCATACTTTCGTATCGGCGGCCTGATGATGGACTTGCCCGCCGGGTTCGAGAGCCGCTGCCGTCAGTTCATTGACAACTTCCCGAAGGCGGTTGACGAGTTCCACACGCTTCTTACGGGCAATCGTATTTTCCAGCGTCGCACGCAGGGCGTCGGCATCGTCTCGGCGGAGGACGCCATTGACCTCGGACTCACAGGCCCTTGCCTGCGCGGAAGCGGCGTCGCCGTGGACATACGCAAGGTCAATCCCTATTCCGGCTACGAGACATACGACTTCGACGTGCCGGTCGAGACGGGCGGCGACGTTTGGGCGCGCTACATGGTTCGCATGGACGAGATGCGCGAGTCGCTGAAGATAACCCAACAGGCGCTCGGTCGCCTGCGTCCCGGCTCGATTAAAGCCGACGCGCCGAAGGTCGTGCTGCCCGACCGCGAGGCGATGAAGACGCACATGGACGCGCTCATCCATCACTTCCTTATAGTCGCCGAAGGCTTCAACGTCCCCGCGGGCGAGGTCTATCACCCGATTGAGGCGTCGAAGGGCGAGCTTGGCGTCTACGTCAAATCCGACGGCGGCCCGAAGCCCTCGCGCGTGCATTTCCGCGGCCCCTCGTTCGTCAACCTGTCCGCGCTCCCGTACATGGTTGACGGCGAGATGATCGCCGACGTGGTCGCCGTCATCGGCTCGATAGACATCGTGCTTGGAGAAATTGATCGCTAGTGAATAGTAAATGGTAAATGGTGAATGGGAAGACCGCTGCTTCCATTTACCATTTACTATTCACCATTTACCAATCATGGATCAGCAGTTCACACCGAACAACCCTCTGCCGCAGGAGGCGAAGGTTCCGCAGGAGATGGCCGTGTTCTCGGCGGAGGTCGAGGCCGAGATTGACGGCCACCTCGCGAAGTACCCTGTGAAGCGCTCGGCCATACTGCCCGTCATGTTCGTCGTGCAGCGCGAGCGCGGCGGCTGGCTCGACCCGCCGGGCGTGGCTTATCTGGCCGACCGCCTCGGCGTTCGCATCACGGACATCTGGGAGGTCGCGACCTTCTACTCGATGATAAACACCGAGCCTGTAGGTCGCTATCACTTCCAGATTTGCAAGACGCTTTCGTGCAAAATTTTAGGCGCGGGGAAGATTACGGAGCATTGCAAAAAGCGACTCGGCATCAAGCCGGGCGAGACGACCGCGGACGGCCAGTTCTCGCTCTCCGAGGTCGAATGCCTCGGCTCGTGCGGCACGGCGCCGATGATGCAGATTGGTTTCGACTACTACGAGAACCTGACGACCGACAAGGTTGACGAGCTGATCGAGAAGTGCAAAAGCGGCGCGCTCGGTAACGGCGTCCGCTGAAGGAGTAAATAGTGAATGGTAAATGGTGAATTGTAGTTGTGCCTAATAAGCCTTGAGTGTTTATAGCACACGGCGCCGGACTCACAACAACCATTCACCATTTACCATTTACCATTCACGAATATTATGTTCATCGGAGCAATCGGCTGCGAGCCTTCGCAACTGCGGCGCGTTCATCTTGAGAACTCGCGCTCGATTGAAGTGTATCGAAAGAACGGCGGCTACGAGGCGCTTCAGAAAGTTCTGAACGGGATGTCGCCCGACGACGTTATCGCCGAGGTCAAGAAGTCCGCTCTGCGCGGTCGCGGCGGCGCGGGTTTTCCGACGGGGATGAAGTGGAGTTTCGTCCCGAAGGACTCGCCCAAAGCTCGTTACGTCGTCTGCAACGCGGACGAGTCGGAGCCGGGCACTTTCAAAGACCGTTATCTGATGGAGCGCGACCCGCACATGCTCATCGAGGGCATGTTGATTGCCGCCTACGCGCTCGGCGCGCGCGTGAACTACATCTACACGCGCGGCGAGTATCGCTACCTCATCGAGATAATGGACGAGGCTTTGGCCGAGGCGCGCGGGGCCGGACTTCTCGGCGACAAAATTCTCGGTACGGACTTCAACTGCGAAATCCACACGCACAGCGGCGCGGGCGCGTACATCTGCGGCGAGGAGACCGCGCTTCTGAACTCGCTCGAAGGGCTTCGCGGACACCCGCGCATGAAGCCTCCCTTCCCCGCCGTCGCGGGACTCTACGGTTGCCCCACGGTCGTCAACAACGTCGAGACGCTGACGGCAGTCCCGGACATCATCTTGATGGGCGGCGAGGCTTGGCAGAAGCTCGGCACGGAGAAGAGCGGCGGGACGAAGCTCTGGTCTGTGTCGGGCCACGTCAAACGCCCCGGCGTGTACGAGCTTCCGATGGGCTACGACGACATGGAGAAGTTCATCATGGAGGACTGTCAGGGCATCGCGAACGGGCAGAAGCTCAAGGCGGTCATCCCCGGCGGCTCAAGCGTCTACATCATGCCCGCCTCCGACATCATCGGAAAAGACGTTCGTCTGGACTACGAAGGGTTAGTCGCAGCCGGCTCGTCCGTAGGCTCCGGCGGCTTCATCGTGATGGACGACACGGTTGACATCTTCGAGTCAACGAAGAACCTGACCGAGTTCTACAAGCACGAGTCGTGCGGCTGGTGCACGCCCTGTCGCGAGGGCACGGACTGGCTCGTCAAGGTCTTCAAGCGCATAGAGGCGGGCGGCGGTCGCGACGACGACGCGCAGCTCCTGCTCGACATCGTTGACAACATCGAGGGCAAGTCCTTCTGCCCGCTCGGCGACGCCGCTTCGTGGCCGATTCAGTCGGCGATAAAGAAGTTCCCCGAAGACTTCCGCCGCCACATCCAGCGCGCGTCGGGCAACGGAGACATGGGCAAGGAAGGTTTGCCGACGGCACAACATTGATGGAATCAGGATTGGGGAAGGCGATGATTTTCAACGTAACGATTGATAGAGACGAAGACGGAGTTTGGATTGTCGAGTGTCCTTCTATTCCGGGCTGTGTCAGCCAAGGCAGCACGAAGGAAGAAGCTCTGGAGAATGTCAAAGACGCGATTCGCGAGTGCCTTCACGTGCGAGCTGAGAAAGGCTACCCGCTAACCATTGAGACTCGACAGGTAGAGGTCGCGGCGTAATGCCTTCGCTCCCCGTCCTCAGCGGTCGAGAGGCCGTGAAAGTGTTCGAGTCCTTCGGATGGAAAGTTTCGAGGCAGAGCGGCAGCCACATCATTATGACGATGGAGGGGGCGACTGTGACGCTTTCGATTCCCGACCACAGGGAAGTCGCAAGAGGAACGCTTCGCAGTCTGATTCGCGCGGCCAATCTCACGGTGGATGAGTTCGTCGCTGCCATTTGAACAACACGGATATTGATAAATATGCCGGCAGAACTCGTTAAGGTCACAATCAACGGGCAGGACTTTCAGGTCGAGAAGGGCGCGCGCCTGATTG
The DNA here is from genome assembly GCA_035630035.1 of Pyrinomonadaceae bacterium. Taxonomy (GTDB): domain Bacteria; phylum Acidobacteriota; class Blastocatellia; order Pyrinomonadales; family Pyrinomonadaceae; genus QHXN01. The sequence continues at coordinate 7,329 of DASQLL010000483.1, forward strand.
ACGTGTGCCGCGAGAACGGGCACGGCGTTCCTTCCTTCTGCTACTACGCAGACCTCGCGCTTCAGGCGTCGTGCCGCATGTGCGTCGTCCGCATCGAGAAGATGCCGAAGCTGCAAACGTCATGCACGATAACCTGCACGGACGGCATGGTCGTCACCACCGAGAGCGAGGAGATCGAGAAGACGCGGCGCGGCATGGTCGAGTTCCTTCTCGCGAACCACCCGCTCGACTGCCCCGTCTGCGACCGCGGCGGCGAGTGCGAGTTGCAGGAGATGGTCTTCGACTGGGGTGATCTGGAAGAGCGCTTCACCGAGCGTAAAAACTACGCGCCCGAAAAATTCCTCTCACCCATAGTCGCCAACGACTCGCAGCGCTGCATTCTCTGCAAGCGCTGCACGCGCGTGTGCGACGAGTGGATGGGCGAGGACGCGATTGAGGCGGGCGGGCGCGGCGCGCACACCGTCATCGGCACATACGGCGGCTGGCTCAACTGCTCGCAGTGCGGCAACTGCATCGAAGTCTGCCCGACGGGCACTCTGCTCGACGCGACATACAGGCATCAGACGCGCCCGTGGGAACTGCAACGCACGACCTCGACCTGCTCTTTCTGCTCCGACGGCTGCCAGCTATCCGTCGGCTCGCGTCGCGGCGAGGTGATGCGCGTCGTCGCGCGCGACCGCTACGTGGGCGGGCACAACGGCGAGTTCCTCTGCATCAAGGGCCGCTTCGCGCACCCGTTCGTCAACCACGAGGAGCGCCTGCGAACGCCTCTCGTCCGGTACAAGAAGGGCGGGCGTCTCGTTCCCGCGACGTGGGACGAGGCCGTACGCTTCGCCGCGCAGAGACTTCAGGAAGTTAAAGACGCGCACGGCGGAGGTTCAATCGGCGTGGTCGGAAGTCCGCGACTGACCAATGAGTCGAACTGGGCGCTCTTAAAGTTTGCGCGCGAAGTCTTAGCATCGGACAAGTACACTGCGACCGAGGCGTTCTCGCTCGTCCCCTTCTTCGAGAATCTGTCCGCGCCGCTCGCGACGCACAAGGACATCCGGCACGCGAAGACAATCGTGCTGATAGGCGGCGAGCCGGAAGAGTTGCAGCCGCTCGCGGGCAAGCAGATACGGCAGGCCGTGCGCAACGGCGGCGCCAAACTCGTCATCGTCAACAGCGTCCCGATTCGTTTGAAGCAACAGGCAGCGCACTTCGTGCACATACGCCCCGGCTCGGAGGACGCGGCCATCTTAGCGCTCGCCTCGCCGGGCGACGCCGAAACTTCGGCGCGCAAGCTCGGCGTCGAGTCGGACGAGCTGGGCCGTGTGAGCCAACTGATAAGCGAGACGGCGGGCGACGTTGTCGTCCTCTTCGGCGGCGAGCTGAGCGCGGAGGCGCAGGCCGCGCTCGCGCAGCTCCCGTCCGTCTTCGGAGAGAAGGAGGGCCGACGTTTTCTCTTCCACCCGTTGCCGCTCTTCAACAACAGCGTGGGCGTCCACGACCTCGGTCTGATGGGCGGCGCGCTCAACCCGCTCGAAATTCTCGACGGCGCGGGCGAGGACGTGCGCGCGATGTACGTCGCCGGCAGTTTCCTTCCCGCGCACACGGAAGGCCGCGAGGACGCGCTCTCACGTCTGGACTTTCTCGTCGTGCAGGAGCTTTTCCTGACCGAGACGGCGAAGCAGGCCGACGTGATTTTTCCCGCCGCGTCGTTCGCCGAAGTTGACGGCACGTTCACGAACAGCGGCGGCCTCGTGCAGCGCGTCCGGCAGTCAATCCCGCCCGTGCATCAGTCCAAACCTGATTGGGCGATCACGTCGGTGTTGGCCTCCGCGCTCGGCACAGACCTCGGCTTCCAGATGTCTTCAAGCACGATATTTCTCGACATCGCGCGCAGCGTTCCCGCTTACGAGGGTCTGCGCTACCCCGCGCTCAAGGATGAAACGAACCCCGTGCAGGTCAAGCACGCGATTGTCGAAGGGAGCAACTTCTCCACATCGCTCGCGAGCCTGCGCGAGGCGGTCAACTCTTTGGAAGAGTCGGCGGAGAAAATCATGGGCACGCCGCCCGTCGGGCACGAGCTTTTCAAGATAGGAACGCTGACGAGCAAAGTCCCGCAGTTCCACCTGCTCGCCGCCGGCAACCCCGAACCCGAAAGCGTTTTGATTTCCCCCCTCTACCAGATAACGCTCGACCCATCTCTGCGCCGCGAGGCGGTCGCGGGAGACTAAATAAAAGGCAGAAGTCGGAACTATGAACGCAGAATTGAAAGGCAACTTCCTTTATTCATCGTTCTGCGTTCTGACTTCTGAGTTTATGTAATGGAGTGGCTCACTAATCTAGTCGGGCAGGAATGGGCGCGCGGTATCGGGCAGCTCATCGGCATCAACGTCGGCTTCGTCGCCGTGCTGATGATCGTGGCCTATACGGTTCTGGCGGAGCGGCGCGTGCTTGGACTGATACAGGGACGACTGGGGCCGAACCGCGTGGGGCCGGGCGGGATTTTTCAGCCGTTCGCAGACCTTCTGAAGTTCATCTTCAAGGAGGAGGTCACGCCCTCCGCCGCGACGCGCTTCGTCTATTTCCTCGCGCCGATAATCGCGATAACGTGCGCGTTGATGCCGATCATCGTCTATCCGTTCGGGCCGACCGTTTGGCTTCCGGGCATAGGCGAGTTCTCGCTTGTCATCGCGCGCTTCGACATCGCGCTGCTTTACGTTCTGGGCATCACTTCCGTCGGCGTCTACGGCATCGCGCTCGCGGGATGGTCGTCGAACAACAAGTACAGCCTGATGGGCGGGCTGCGCGCGTCGGCGCAGATGATCTCTTACGAGCTTAGCCTCGGCATCTCGCTCGTCGGCGTCGTGCTGGTGTCGGGCACGCTCGATCTTTACTCAATCGTGGAGCAGCAGCACGGACTCCACTGGAACATCTGGGACTTCTCGCGCGTCCCGCAGTTCATAGGCTTCATCACTTATCTCATCTCGGCAATCGCCGAGACGAACCGCGTGCCGTTCGATCTGCCGGAAGCTGAGACAGAACTTGTCGCGGGCTTCCACACGGAGTACAGCGCGCTCAAGTTCGCGCTCTTCTTCATGGCCGAGTACGTCAACATGTTCACGGTCTCGATGCTCGCGGCGACTCTGTTTTTGGGCGGATGGCAGGGGCCTTTCCTCGACATCTTCCCGTGGCTCGGCGTCGTTTGGTTTCTACTGAAGGTGACTTTCTTTCTGTTCCTTTACATCTGGCTGCGCGGGACGCTGCCGCGCTTCCGCTTCGACCAGTTGATGAACTTCGGCTGGAAGTTTTTGCTGCCCGTCTCGATCCTGAACGTGATTCTGACGGCGACGTGGCTGTTCCTCAAGTAATGACGGTTTGAGACGACGGGCCGTCTGACAGGAGTTTTCTTGTCACTCGTCGCCTGTCACTTGTCACACGCTTTTTATGTACACGTTCCTCTTCATACTTTTCGGCGGGATGGCGATAGGCTGCGCCGTCGCGATGGTTGCACACCGCAACCCGCTCTATAGCGCCATCTCTTTGATAGGCGTCTTCGTGTCGCTCGCGTGTCTCTACATGATGCTGCAAGCGCCGTTCATCGCCGCCGTGCAGGTCATCGTCTACGCGGGCGCGATCATGGTGCTTGTCGTCTTCGTCATCATGCTCCTAAACGTCGAGGAAGAGGTGCGCCGTCCTTTGAGCTTGCGATACCTCGTCCCCATCGGCGTCGGGCTTGCGGCTGTGCTGACCGCCGAAGCGGCCTTCATTCTGAAACTGCCCGGCGCGTCGCGCGTTGACATGCTCGGCCCGCAGCCTTCCGACGTGGGACTCACGGCCTCAATCGGCACGGGGCTTTTCACGGAGTACCTGCTTCCGTTCGAGGTCACTTCGATTCTGATCCTGATGGCGCTCGTCGGCGCGATAACGCTCGCGCGGCGGACGACCGTGTCGCGACTCGCCACCGGCGCGGACGCTGATTTTAAGCCGACCTCGCCCGCACCGCCCGACGCGGTTATCAAATCCGGCGACACGGAAGCGACGGGGCGAGCCTTTGCGAAATTGCAGATCGAGCAGGAAGAAGCGGCGCTGCCCGCGAGCGGCGGCGAGGAGGGCACGAGATGATTCCCTTGTCGTGGTATCTGGCCCTCTCGGCTGTTCTGTTCACAATCGGCGTCGTCGGCGTCATCACGAAGCGCAACGCCATCTCGATGTTCATGTGCATTGAGCTGATGCTCAACGCTGTGAATCTTACGTTCGTCGCTTTTTCGAGCTACTTCGGCGACGTGACGGGGCAACTCTTCGTCTTCATCGTGATGACGGTCGCGGCGGCGGAGGCGGCAGTAGGGCTAGGAATCATCATCGCCATCTTCCGCAACCGCGAGTCGCTCAACGTTGACGAGGCGAGCGTACTCCGGCTGTGAGCCGGGTAAATAGTAAATGGTGAATAGTAAATAGAAACTGCCTCCGACCATTCACCATTTACCATTGACCATTTACCAAAATGACCAACCACCTGCTCTCCGTAGTCGTCTTCGCGCCGCTCGTAGGGGCCGCTGTCTGTTGGCTCGTCGGTCGCCGCGTCCGTAGCGAGAAGCTGATAGGCTTTGTCGCGTGCGGCTCGATTGCGGTCTCGGCCATCGCCGCCTTCACAATCGCTTTCACGGGTTGGGGCGGCGCGGCGCTCACGAACGAGGCGGCGACCCCCGTGATGAGCCACCTCTGGACTTGGATTCAGGTCGAAAGTTTCCGCGCGGACTACGGCTTCGCGATGGACAGGCTTTCGGGTATCTACGCATGCTTCGTCACCTTCGTAGGCTTCCTCATA
>DASQLL010000484.1:0-4398 GCA_035630035.1 Pyrinomonadaceae bacterium
CTCGCTGATTGCGCCCATCCCGTTCGACGCGGCCCACAGCGTCGCAAGGATTCCGAACGAGAGCTTGCCGCCGCCGCTCCCCTGCGTCACGTCGTTGACCGTCTCGGAGACCAGCCGCGAGGCGTCGCCCGGCAGCACCGCGCTTAAGTATCTGAAAAGGTCTTCGCGCAACTGGCCGTTCTCGCCCGCCAAGTATCCGAGCAGAGAGGTGAGGAAGAGCAGCGCGGGAAATAGCGCGAGCAGGAAATAGTAGGAGAGCTGCGCCGCGCGACCGAGCACGTCGTCCTCCATCGTCTCAGACCAGCCGCGCCTTGCAAGCTCCTTCCAACTCAGTCCGCCGAGACTCAACGAGCGCAACATGATTTGCAGTCTCCTCTGCGTGGCAGAAGCCCGACCGTCAGGGAGGGCGTCTTAGTTACGCGCGCATGCACGCCCTCCCTGACGGTCGGGCTTCCGCCACAAAGTTTATTTGACGAGCGTGCCCGTGCGACGCCAGCGCGTGTTCCCGAAGAAGTCCGAGAGGACGTTAAGCGGGAACGCGGCTTCGCTCCGCGGCGCGCTCTCGTCGTAAGACCAGTAGACGAACATCGCGCGCCCGATGACGAGGTCGCGCGGGACGAAGCCCCAGTAACGACTGTCCTCGCTGTTGTCGCGGTTGTCGCCCATGACGAAGTAGTGATTGGCGGGAACGTCGAACTCCTCGCCGCGCGTCACGAGCGGCGAGTCTTCGAGCGACTCAGGACTCCAGAAGACGTTGTAGCCGAAGCCGTCCGGCGCGGGGGCGTTCGCGTCCGTCAGCGGCACGCCCCTCTCGTCCTTGAGCGGGGCACCCTTCTCGTCGCCGTTGCTCATATCCTTGTCGTCTTCGTTCGGCGGGTTTATGGCCGCGACTCGATGCTCTTCGAGCGGCTGGCCGTTGATGACGACCTGCGCGCCGCGCACTTCCACGCGGTCGCCCGGAAGCCCTATGACGCGCTTCACGTAATTCGTCTTGAACGGAACGGTGTCGCTCACGCGCTTTTTCTGAAACTGCTCCGACTGAAATTTGCCGGGGTACTTGAAGACGATGATGTCGCCGCGCCGAATCTCGCGCTGCGGCAGGAAGGGCAGGATGGGGCCGGGCGCGAAGATGAACTTGTTGACGAGCAGGTGGTCGCCGATGATGATCGTGTTCTGCATCGAGCCGGTCGGGACTTTGACGGCCTGCACGACGAAGGTCATGCCGAACAGCGCCATGATCGCCGTCACCACGAGCGACTCGAAATACTCTCGGAAGACCGAACGGTGCGGCCCGTGCGCCGTGTGCGCTTCTTCCTTCGCAGTCCCCGCGCCGCCGCGCGCCGCGTCGCTCGCACGAACCTTCGCGCCTTCGGTCTCCGACGGCGGCTCGGCCAGCCCCGCCGCCCCACTCTGCTCTTTGCTCATATAGTCTCATCCTAGAGAAACGCTCCGAGGCCGGTCAAGCGAGAGCGCCGCCCCGCGACGAAGAATCTCGAATTATTTCGGATGAAAATTGTTTGTTTCACGCGCGCAACAGCGTTTCACTCTCGCGCGTTTCGTGCTATAATGCTTCGCATGAAAGTGACGGAGAAAAAGCGGGACGGCAGGACGCTCGAATTCACGCCCGCCGAGCAGCGTTCGGCGCGCGCCGAGCGCGTGAAGGTCTTCGAGGCCGAGCCATACGGCTGGATCGCGCAGTCCGAGTCGGGCGCGGAGCCGGGCTACCACCTCTTCCGCGACCCCGACACGCGCGCGCTCGCATGCACCTGCGCGGACTTCATCTACCGCGGCAACGCAGAGCCGGGCTACGAGTGCAAGCACGTCACAGCCGTGCTCAAGTTCATCGGTCGGCAGTACCTCAGACTCGAGTACGACCCGCGCAGGCAAAGTGCGCGCGTGGCCTGAACAGCAGGTCAGAACCGGGAGCGGTAGCGACCGGGTAGGTCTTGGCTAATATCCAACTTGAGTAACCGAGCGCGGCTGCACCCGGTCGCTACCGCTCCCGGTACTGATCCACCGCGCCGACGATATTCTTAGGGAGGATTTATGAGCAAAACTTTCAAGTGCGAAGTCTGCCGGCGCGCGTCCGAGACGCTTCACATGCGCGACTCGGACGGCAAGTGGGTCTGCGTCCACTGCATCCCCGCCGTCGAGTTGGACAGGTGCGAAGGACTGCGCGAGCGGCTGGGGTTGAAGACGCCTGCGCGCGCGCCGCGCCGCAAGGCCGCATGAGCGATTACGCGACGAAGCAACAGGTCTCCGCAGGGGGCGTCGTTTTCAGGCGGCGCGGTTCGGGCGTGGAGGTGGCGTTGATTTCGGTGGGCGACGAGGGGCGTTGGCAGTTGCCTAAAGGTCTGGTCGGGCGCGGCGAGACGGCGGAGCAGGCCGCGCTTCGCGAGGTGCGCGAAGAGACCGGCCTCACGTGCGAGACGATAGCTCCGCTCGATACAATCGAGTACTGGTACTTCTCGAAGGGCGCAGGCCCGCGCATGCGCTTCCACAAGCACGTCTACTTTTTTCTAATGAGCTACGTTTCGGGCGATGTCGAAGACCACGACCACGAAGTGAACGAGGCGCGTTGGGTTGATTTGGAAGAGGCGGCAGGGATGCTAGCCTTCGGCGGCGAGAGGAAAGTGTTACGGCAAGCGAGAGAAATGATCTGACCGCGCGCCGTCGAAGGGATTGTCCTTCGACGGCGCACGTCTAAACTTTTCGGCGGCTGCCTCAGTGTGTGATTCTGCCGACGCTCACGCGCTGCCAGAGAATCTCCTCATCCGGGTAGGCGAGGCCGTTCTCGGAGCGCAGGACGGAAGCGGTCTGCACGATCAGGGCCAAATCCTTTAAGACCCCTTCGCAGTCCGGGCAAGTCAAAAGGTGTGTCCTGACGAAAATGCTGTCGTCTTCGGCGAGCGAGTTACCGCTGTATTCGCTGAGCAGTTCGATACTTCTCTCACAGTCCATAAGCCGTTCCTTTGGGGTGGCGAGATTTGGCCTTCCGGGCGAGACCCGGAAGGTTACTTAGATGCGGCTTGCTGCTTAATTAATTGCCTCAGCTTCAGACGAGCTTTGTGAAGCTGGGATTTCGACGTTCCCTCGGCGATGCCGAGCATCTGCGCGACCTCGTAATGCTCGTAGCCTTCCACGTCGTGAAGGACGAAGACTGTACGGTAGCCGACCGGCAGCTCGTTGAGCGCCTTCTCCAGAGATATGCGATCAATGACGGGCATCGTGCCGGGGTTCGCCGTCCCTTGAACTATCTGTACGGGCGTCTCGCCCTCGTCGGTCAGAAGCTCGGAGCGCGTGCTCTTTTTGCGAAAGTGCATCAAGACCTGATTGACCGTCATGCGGTGCAGCCACGTCGTGAAGGCCGACTCGCCGCGGAACATTCCTATCTTGTTGAAGAGCTGGAGAAATACGTCCTGCGTCATGTCCTCGGCCTCTGTCGGGTTGCCCATCATGCGGAGGGTGAGAGCGAAGACGCGCCTGTAGTGGCGACGATACAGCTCCTCGAAGGCCACGCCGTCACCGGCTGCGGCCTTTTTCGCCAGTTCAAAATCCGACTCCTGCGGTCTGTCTACCTCGGCTACACTCACGTTCAAATAATTCCTTTACTCAATTTTCTTTTGATTATCCACTAATTCCACGCAAATGGGAAACTGTCGTCCGGCAAGTGCGCCGAACGGGAGGGACTTATCAAGGGACAAACGGCGAGAAAACATAAAGCCGTGGGACTCTCCGAAGGAATCCCACGGCCTGTTTGATAAAGCTGAGTCGCGCTCGACTTCGCGCCGAATGCGCTTACTGCAAGCCTTCGGTGAAAGCTTTGAGCAGGCGCGCGCGCGAGGGGTGTCGGAGTTTGCGTAGAGCCTTAGCCTCGATCTGTCGGATGCGCTCGCGCGTCACGTCGAAGTTCTTGCCGACCTCTTCGAGCGTGTGCTCTTCGCCCTGCGGGCCGAGGCCGTAACGGAGTTTGATGACGACCTCTTCGCGCGGGCTAAGCGTCGCCAGCACCGCGTCCGTGACCGCGCGCAGGTTCGTCGTGACGACCGAGTCGGCGGGGCTGATGCGCGACTTGTCCTCGATGAAGTCGCCGAGGTGCGAGTCTTCCTCTTCGCCGATTGGAGTTTCGAGCGAGATAGGCTGTTGCGCCAGTTTGAAGACGCTGCGAACCTTCGGGACGGGCATGTCAACTTTATGGGCGATCTCTTCCGTCGTAGGCTCGCGCCCAAGCTCCTGCACGAGCGCGCGGCTCGTGCGGATGAGCTTGTTGATCGTCTCGATCATGTGGACGGGGATGCGTATCGTTCGCGCCTGATCCGCAATCGCGCGCGTCACGGCCTGACGAATCCACCACGTCGCATACGTCGAGAACTTGTAGCCGCGCCGCCACTCGAACTT
>DASQLL010000485.1:0-8796 GCA_035630035.1 Pyrinomonadaceae bacterium
TTCTCCGCGAGATCGTATGCGGCCCTCGCCGCGCGCACCTCTGCAACATTGGTCGGGTCGAACTTCTGCCCCGGCCTTACGCCGATGCGCGCCTCGGCCTGCGCGACCGAGGCGTTCGCCTGCGCGAGCGCGGCCTGCGACTGCTCAAGCTTGAGGCGCGCGTCCGCCGCGTCGAGATGGACGATGACCTGCCCCTTCTGCACGTAGCTTCCGAGGTCAACGCCGACCGAGACGACGCGACCGCCGATTGTCGGCGCAACGTCCGTTTGCTCGTCTGCGGCGAGACTGCCCGTCGCCTCGATGAAGCGAGGCAGGTTTCTTAGAATGGCCGGCGCGGTCGTTACGTCAACGGCCTGCGGCGTCGCGGCAGCCGCCAGCTCCGCCTTCTTGTTGGCCTGCGCGCGCGAGCCGCACGCCGCGGATGCAAGACTGAGAGCGGCGACGATGACGAGCGCGATTGAAGACTTGATTTGATAAAGGGAGAGCATGGCTTTCATCTCTTCTTATTTTTATTGGCGCGCGCGCCGCCCTTCGCGCCGCCCTTAACTCTGGCCGCGGCGGACTTGCCCGCGGCGGCGTCGCCGCGCTTCGCGGCCTTGCGCGCGGGGTCGGCTTGTATGCCCCGCAGAAGTATCTCCGTGAACTCTCGCGCGGCCTCATCGTTCGGCATGTCGAGGATGCGGCGCGCGGGGTCTCTGTCCCAAAGAATGTTGTTGAGCGAGTTGTGTATGATCGCGCCGACGAAGGCGCGGACGACGACGAACGGATTGACGGCGCGAAACGCTCCCTCGCGCTGCCGCTCGCGTATGTAGCCGCCGAGGAATTCGTAAAGCACGCGGACGTTCTTATCCCAGAAAATCTGCGCGAGTTGGTGGCCTTCGAGCGCGGAGTACATCAGCAGTCGTAGGAACTCGGGGTCGGCCTGATGATGCTCCATCATCGTGAGCGCGAGGCGCTGAAAGACGGCGCGGTCGTCGCGCGCGCGCATCGCGTCGGCGACGCGGTGGCGTATGGCCTCGACGTTGAAGGGCTGGCCCGACTCCGTCTCGACGGGGCGCGCGCCCGCGCAAGCCTTGCAATCTATGATGGCCGTGTAGAGGTCGTCTTTGGTGGCGAAGTGTCGGAAGATTATCGCCTCGGAGACGCCCGCGGCCTGCGCGATCTCTTTGGTGGTCGTGCCGCGAAAGCCGCGCTCGGAAAAAAGATGCATCGCGACCTTCACTATCTGTAGGCGGCGATCCTCGGCGGCCATGCGCCCTCCGCCGGTCGGCGTCGGCGCGGCGGCTGTGGCGTCGGGGCGCGGCGTTTCGATTTGTCTGGTCATTCGTTGGTCTTCTACCGCTTTCGGATTGCTAAAAGATTAAAAGTAAGTACTTACTTACATCAGAACGTCGCCTCTGTCAAGTTGGTTTCCGGCTTTTTCGGGCTGTATTGTTCCCGGCCTTGTGTTACATTTAGCCCGTACATTTTCACAACAAAACCGGGGCTTTGAGGGAGGAGCGGCTGGCGCGTACAGCCGGCTTCCGCCGCGCTTTTCCCTCAACGCCGCCGAGCAGGAGTGGTCGGCACGACGATTGCACCTTTGCGGCGGGAAATGCTGTTTCCCTGAGAGCGGTCTCTCGCGCGCTTTCATTTCGACGGGCGGAATTTAATCGGAGCAAGGAGAAGAAAAACATGTCACAGAACAGACCAGATAATGAGACGGGCAACACCTTCGGCGGCGGGACGGGCGCGTCCGGCGCGGGGACGACGGGCGGCTCCTCGACCGGGCTTTCGACCACAGGCGGCTCGACCGGCGGCACGGGAACGGGCACGGCCACCGCGCCGGCCACAGGCTTTACGGCGAAGGCCAAAGAGTACGGACAGACGGTCGCCGACGCGGCCACGCAGGCGAAGGACTACATCAGCGACAAGGCTTCGGTCGTGGGCGACAAGTTTCAAGACCTTCGCAACAAGGACTACTCGCAGATCGCCGACGAGGCCAAAGACTACGCGCGGCAGAATCCGGGGCAGGCGCTTCTGGTCGCCGCGGCAGCCGGCTTCGTCATCGGCCTTCTCGTCCGCAGCGGGCGCAGGTAACACGAACGATGAAGTCAGAACGCTGAACGCAGAATTAGAAGCTCTCCGCTTCAGCGTTCAGCGTTCTGACTTCTGACTTCACTGAAAGGGAGGTAAGCGATGGCCGAAGTTGAGAGAAGGCGGGTTGACCTGCCCGCGACCGCGCAGCCCGCCAGCGACATCGAGCAACTGCCGACGCTGTTCGGCAGGCTTGGCGACGACGTGATGCGGCTCGTTGACACGAAGCTGAGCCTGATCAAGGTCGAGCTTAAAGAGGACGCGGGCTTCTACGCGCGCAACGGCGCGCTGACCGCCGTCGGAGCGATGGTCGGGCTTATAGGGTTCGCGCTCGTAAACGTCGCGGTCGCGTTCTTCATCGCGAACTTTTTCGGCAGCGACGCGGGCGCGGCTCAAAGGTTCGGGCCTACGGCTTACGGCCTCGGCTTTCTCATCACGGGCGTGATCTACATGATCATCGGCGGCATCGTCGTCGTCGTGATGAAGAACAAGCTCGCCGCGTACAACCCCGTGCCGACCACAACCCTCGACGAGATCAGAAAGGACAAGCAATGGCTGAAGAACGAAATTTAGGGCTGGCGCGCGCGCCCGAACCCGTGGACGACGGGGACGCGACCAAAGCGGAACTTCAGCGTCGCATGGAAGAGACGCGCGAATCTATTTCACAAACCGTCACGGAGATTAAAGAGTCAGTGGTCAACCAGTACCAGCAGGTTCGCGAGACGATCAGCGACACGCTCGACTGGCGCGAGCAGTACAAGCGCCACACCGTTCCCTTCACCGTCGGCGCGTTCGCCGTCGGCGCGCTCGTCGGCTACAGCGTCATGGGCGCGTTCAGCGGCGACGAAGACGACGACTACGACACGGAGGACGCCGCCTTCGACCGCATCGAGCAGGGCTTCGCGCAGATGCAGCCCGCCCCGCGCGCCTACGCAGCCGCGCCGATAACGGGCGCGTCGCACGCCCCGACCGCAAGCAAGCGCGCCTCTCATCAAGAGGGCGTCGAGGGGCACGGGATCGAAAGCCGTGACGCGGAGGCCGACGCGCGTCCTTCCTACAGCAGCGGCTATCGCGCGCCGACCGCGCCGCAGGGCTTAGCTTCGGTTGCGCCATCCGCGGCAGAAGAAGAGTCCGACGAGCCGAAGGGGCCGGGGCTGTACGACCGCTTCAAGGAGACGAAGGCTTACGACAAATTGCAGGGCGAGCTTTCGACCTTGGGCGAGCGGTTCGTCGAGGAGCTTTCGCGCACGGCGCAGGCCGTCGTCGTCCCCGCGCTTTTGAATAAGCTCAAGAGCCTGATCGGCATTGACCTCTCGACGCAGCGCGAGGTCGCGCAGCGCAGTCGTCTGGAAAATCAGACGGCGCGCTCGACCGCAGCGACGGCATCGGCAATCGAGGAACAGGACGAAGCTCAGGGCCGTGCGGGCAGCGCGTCGGCCTGAAACACGTAAGCAGAAACGCGAGCGTGAGCGAGCATGTCATATCTCGCGGGTGTCACATCTGAAAGGAACACGCTCGCTCACGCTCGCGTTTCCGTCTTGCACACCGAACGGGTGAGCCTGCTCCTTCGGGGCCGGCTCGCCCGTTTTCGTTTGAGCTGATGTCAACAAGCGTGGAGGTCATCATCAACGCGACGGCGGGGACGCGCCGCGCCGACGACGCGGGGCGCGCGGTGGCCGACGCCTTCGCTAACTGCGGCGTGGGGGCGCGCGTCGCCGTCGCGCGCGATGGGGCGGAGATTATTCGGCTCGCGCGGCGCGCGCTCTCGAACGGCGCGCGCGCGGTCGTCGCGGGAGGCGGCGACGGAACTGTGAGCGCGGTCGCGTCGCAGCTCGTCGGCTCGCGCCTCGCGCTCGGCGTGCTTCCGCTCGGCACGCTCAACCACTTCGCGAAAGACCTCGGCGTCCCGCTCAATCTTGAAGAGGCCGCGCGCAACGTGTGCGAGGGGCGCGAAGTCCGCGTTGACGTGGGCGAGGTGAACGGTCAGGTCTTCATCAACAATTCGAGTCTCGGTCTGTACCCGCTCATCGTCCGGCGTCGCGAGAAGTTGCAGGCGCGTTCGGGGAGCGGCAAGTGGCCCGCATTCCTGCGCGCCGCGCTCGCGGTGCTGCGCCGCTACCCTTTCCTCTACGTGCATCTGAACGCCGACGGACGGGAGATCAAGCGCAAGACGCCCTTCGTCATGGTCGGCAATAACGAGTATCTGATGGAGAGCTTTCAGATGGGCGCGCGCTCGCGTCTCGACGCAGGACGCCTGAGCCTCTACGTCGCGCACCGGACGGGCCGGCTCGGCCTTCTGTGGCTGGCCGTGCGCGCGCTCTTCGGTCACATACGGCAGGCGAAAGACTTCGACGCGCTCCCCGCGCAGGAAATCCGCGTGGAGACCAAGCGGCCAAAGCGCCTGCCCGTCGCCACGGACGGCGAGGTCAACGTGATGACAACGCCGCTCCGCTACCGCATCCTGCCGGGCGCGCTGCGTGTGATAGTTCCAAAGACCGTGACAGGTGACGGGTGACAGGTGACAGGATAAAACCTGTTCTTACTTGTCACCTGTCACTTGTCACTTGTCACGTGAGCGTATGCGAAAGATCGTCCACCTATCAGACCTGCACTTCGGGCGCACGGACGCGGCTGTGGTCGCGCCGCTCGTCGAGGCGGTGAAGGCGTTGCAGCCGTCGCTCGTCGTCGTCTCAGGCGATTTGACGCAGCGCGCTCGCTCGCATCAGTTCAAGGAGGCGCGGGCGTTTCTGGACGAGCTGCCCGCGCCGCAGGTGGTCGTGCCGGGCAATCACGACGTTCCGCTGTGGGACGTTCTCTCGCGTTTCGCGCGCCCGCTCGAAAAGTACCGCCGCTACATCTCGGACGACCCCGAACCCGTTCACGAGGACGAGGAGATGATCGTCGCGGGTGTGAACACGGCGCGCTCTCTGACGCGCAAGTACGGTCGCATCAACGGGCGGCAGGTCGCGCGTCTGCGTGAGCGTCTGTGTGCACATCAGGACGAAGTTTTTAAAATCATCGTAACGCATCACCCCTTCGACCTGCCCGTTGGCGGGGACGAGCGCGAGATCGTCGGGCGCGCGCGCATGGCGATGGAGGCGTTCGCCGCGTGCGGCGCAGACCTTCTGCTCGCGGGACACCTGCACGTCGGCCACACGAGCCACACCGCCGAGCGTTACAAAATCAGCGGGCACTCCGCGCTCGTCGTGCAGGCGGGCACGGCCACGTCGAGCCGCGTGCGCGGCGAATCGAACTCCTTCAACGTCATACGCCTCAAACACCCGCACATACAGGTCGAGCGCCGCGTGTGGCAATCGAGCGCCGCCACATTCAAGCCCGGCCCCGCAGAGACTTTCCTCCACACTCCCGACGGATGGGTGCGACTCTCGGACGAGGTTGCCGCGGGCATCGCGTTCGACGAAGAGGGCACGGGGCTGCAACCGAACATCCCGACGAAATAAAGTCAGAAGTCAGAACGCTGAACGCTGAACTGAAAACACATCTTTCAGTTCAGCGTTCAGCGTTCTGACTTCTGACTTCCTTCTTTACTGCGCCGGCGGCTTGAAGGGTTTGCGCGGCAGCTTCCCTTCCATCATCGCGGCGTTGTAGACGAAGGCGGCGACGATGACGGCGGCCTCCTTCACGTCCTCGGCGATGATGCGGTCGAAGTTGTCTTCGCTTGAGTGCCACGTGCGCGTCTCGTACTCGACTTCGTCCTGCAAGAAGTCGAGGCCGTTGAGTCCGACGGCGTCGAAGGCGAGAAAGTCGGAGCCGCCGGCGTTCGAGAGCGTGATGGTCGAAGCGTTGTAAACGACCTCCTTGCCGTCCTTGTCCTTGAACCTCATCGCGGCGAAGGGCATGAGCCAGCGGCGGAAGATGGGGCGGAGCGCCTCGTTGCCTTGCAGGTAGATGCCGCGCACCGCGCCCGTGCCGCTGTCCATGTTGAAGTAGACGTTAAGCCGGTCATGCTCAGGCTTGAAGACGGGAACATTCGGTCTCGCGCTCGACGCGACGGGCGTCGCGGCGGGCGTGGGCGTATTCGTCTTCGCTGCCGCCGCGGTTGCCTCGCGCTTCTTCGGAGTGTTGCCGGTCTTCTCCGCGACGGCTGCGGCTGCCGCGTCCGGCGCGGTCGCGGCGGCTGCGGCGGGCGTGGGCGCGGGCGCGGGGCCGAAGTGTTCCTTAACGTAGAAGCGTGAGCCTAAAAGTCCCTGCTCCTCGCCCGACCAAAGCGCGATGCGAATCGTTCGGCGCGGCTGGACGCCGACGGCTTTGAGAATCCTCACGGCCTCCATCATGACGGACGCGCCAGCCGCGTTGTCGGTCGCGCCCGTCGCGGTGTGCCACGAATCGAGGTGGCCGCCGAGCATCACGACCTCGTCCTTCAAATCCGTGCCGGGAATCTCCGCGATTGTGTTGTAGCTCATCGGGTCTGAGTCGTCGAACTCGACTTGAAGGTTGACGCTCATGCGAACCTTCTCGCCCTGTCGGAGCATGCGCGCGAGCCGGTTGAAGTGGTCGTTCGAGACGCCGATCTGCGGGATGAGCTTCGGCGCTTCCTTTTGCCACGAGTTGACGCGCTTGTCGGCGGGCGTGTCGAAGGGTTGCGGGACTGAGGCCGACTGGATGAACTGGAGCATGCCGCCGTCGCCCGCCGGGCTTGAGATGACGAGCAGCGCGACGCCCTCCTCGTAGTAGAACTGCGTCTTGCGGTCGTTGAATCTCTGCACGGCGATCTGTTCCGGCGTAGGCGGTCTACGCGGGAGGCGCGGAAGCAGAGCCGGGTCGGGCGCGTTCGCAAGGTCGAGCAGTTCCTTTTCACTAAGGCGCTTCGCCAACGGGTCGAAGTGCGGCTTCAGCGGGCGCTCCGTCCCGGCCAAAACGATCTTGCCTTGCAGTTGCCCCTTGTACTTCAGCAACTCCTCTTCGTTCTTCGCGTCAACGATGACCGCGTCCGCCGTGAGCGGCGCGTCGAGGCCGGGCGACCACGCGCGCGGGTACGCGAGGAGCGGGAACGCCTGCGGCTCTATGACCTCGGCGGAGAAACGCTTCAGCGTCCAACCGCGACCGAACGGCCCCCACGGTTCGAGGTGCGCGTTCTGCAAGCCCCAACTTTCAAGTCTCTCTTTCGTCCAGTTGTTCGCGCGCTTGAGCGCGGGCGAGCCTGTCAGCCGAGGCCCGATAACGTCGGTCAGATACTGAATCGTCTCCATGACCTTCGAGCGGTTGAGTCCCTCGTCCTTTATGCGCTCGATGATGTCGGGCGTAGGCGTGGGCGCGGGCGTAGGCGTTTGAACGGGCGTCGGCGTCGGCGTTGGCTGCGCGGTTTGCGTCTGCGGCGTCGGTGTCGGCGTCGGCGTCGGGGTCGGCTGTTGAGCGCGGGCGATAGTCGCGCTCGGCGACAGAAGGGCGAAGATGAGCAGCGCGACGGCTGCGTTGCGTCTTAACATTACGCTGAAGTCTCCTGAACTTTTTGTGAAAACTGAAAAGCGTCCTGCCGAGATTTCTTTTGGCGGGTCTGCCCGGATGACTTGCAGTATACCTCAGCGGCGGCGTGAAAGTTTCACCAGACGCGCATCCTAGTCAACCCATTGAGATGCCGTCCGACGTTTTGGATTTATTTTGATTGTGCCGATTGCGCGGCAGGACTCACCGCAGAGGCGCAGAGGGCGCAGAGTTCACGCAGAGGGTTGAATTCTCTCTGCGCCACCTCCGCGTCCTCTGCGCCTCTGCGGTGAGTCCGACCTACCCCACGCTCAAGCAACGCCTGACGATGCGTCTTCCTCATCTACCCGGCGCGGGCTTGCGCGGGAGCCGTTCGTCGCGCATGGCCGTCTGGTAGACGAAGGCGGCCATGATGACGGCGGCCTGCTTCAAATCATCCGGTTGAAGCCGGTCGTAAACGTCCTGCGTCGAGTGGTGCGTGCGCGTGTTGTACTCGATGTCGTCCTGTATGAACTGGAAGCCGGGCAGCCCGATGTCGTCGAAGGGGACGTGGTCGGTGCTGCCCGTGTTCGAGAGCGTTAGCGTCTGCGCGCCCATGTCCGCGAACGGCGCGAGCCACGGGCGGAAGATCGAGCGCAGCGCGTCGTTGCCCTGCAAGTAGATGCCGCGTATGCGCCCCGTGCCGTTGTCGAGGTTGAAGTAGGCGGAGAACTTTTCGTACTCAGGCTTCGTCACAAGGCGCGCGCGCGGCGCGGGCGCGGCTTGCGGCGCGGGCTTGCCTTCCTCCGCGCCCGGCGGCGTCGGTCGAGGCGTCGGCTGCGGCGTCTCAAGCATTCCGAAATGCTCTTTGACGTAAGCGCGCGAGCCTAGAAGGCCCTGCTCTTCGCCCGACCACAGCGCGACGCGAATCGTTCGGCGCGGTTGCAAGTTCAGAGCCTTGATGATTCGCGCGGCCTCCATCGCGACGGCGACGCCCGCCGCGTTGTCGGTCGCGCCCGTGCCTCCGTGCCAAGAGTCGAGGTGGCCGCCGAGCATGACGACCTCGTCCTTGAGGTCTGAGCCGGGAATCTCGGCGATGGTGTTGTAGGCCATGGGGTCTTGGTCGAGATACTGCGCGTCGAGGTTGACGCTCATGCGAACGCCCGCGCCCGCCTGAATCATGCGCGCGAGTCGGTTGTACTGCTCGATGGAGAGGACGATCTGCGGCGCGAACTTCGGCGCGCTCTTGTCCCACGCGCGGATTTGTCGCGGCGCGTTCGGGTCTCTGTTCAGAATGGC
>DASQLL010000486.1:0-11936 GCA_035630035.1 Pyrinomonadaceae bacterium
GCATACTCACGCTCCGAGACCTCAAAGAGCTTCCGCGCGAACGCTGGCACAAGACGCTGGTGCGCGACGTGATGCGACCCGTCGCCCCGGAGCTTTTCGTCGAGCCGCAGACGCCGCTCGCGCGCGCCGAACGCCTGATGAACGAGAACGGCGCGGGCGCGCTCGCCGTCATCAACGACGCGGGCGAGCTTGTCGGCCTGCTGCTGCGCGGTCGCATCAAGCGCCGCGCCAAAGTCAGGGCGTAGAAATCTCCTGCACCTCCTTCGATAATTCATTCATCTTCAACATAGAAAAACTCTCACTGTGCTTCGACAGGGTTTATTCATTCTTGAGCTTAGGGTAAAGAATACTCGCCGCCGCAGGCGCAGAGGACGCAGAGTTAGCGCAGAGGCTTGAGCATATTCAATTCTCTGCGCCCCCTCTGCGTTCTCTGCGCCTGCGGCGGTGAACTTCAACTTTCTCTCCACTCAAGAATGAATAGAAACTAACTGCGATTCGAGTGTGAGCGTTGATTTGTGCCCGTTTATGCAGCATAATCGGCGCGGACGCGTGTAAACATATCAGGCGGAGGTCGCTCTATAGTGCTGGCGGTGGGTCTTACTGGGACGGCGTCGCCTCCATCGCCATCGGCGTCGTGCTGGGCATCGTAGCCTTCGTGCTGGCGCGCTTCTCGCGCGGACTTCTTCTCGGCGAGGCTGCAAACGCGGACGTGCGCGAGCGCATACGACAGGCGATGCTCAAGCACCCGAACGTGGTCGAGGTGGTCGAGCTGCTGACGATGCATCTCGCGCCGGAGTAGATTCTCATCAACGCGCACATCAACTTCCGCGACGATCTGGCGACGGTCGCCATCGAGCAGACGATCAACGAGCTAGAAGCCGACATCAAGCGCACCGTGCCGATGGTGGATATGATATTCCTCGAGACGGCGCGGCAGAGCGAGCCGGGGCCGCACGCACCGATCCCGCAGCACATCGGCTAGACGAATTTCGATTTTGCATTTGCGATTCTCGATTCGGGGTTCCGCTTTGCGATTCCAGATTGAAGAACAACTTGCCCCCAGTCTTTGCGAATGGGTCGCAGACCAAAAAACTAAAGCCGGAAATCTAAGATGCTGCTTCAGTCGTACAACCAGTTCATCGGAAGCCTTCGCGAGCCGCGAAACATCGTGGACATCGCGCTGGTCTTCCTGCTGGTCTACGCGGTTCTGAAGCTCATACGCGGCACACGCGCCGCGCCCATGGCCGCGGGCATCGGCGCGCTCGCGCTGCTCTACTGGACGGCTGCGCGCTACGACCTCTCGACGCTCGAATTCATACTGCGCCCCGCGCCGCTCTACGTCGGCGTCGCAATCATCGTCCTCTTCCAGAACGAAATCCGTCAGGCGCTCGTCACCTTCGGCAACCGCTTCCGCATGCCGTTTCTAGCGCGCCACCGCGGGCAGTTCGGCGAAGGCGTCTACGACGAGATCGTTTTGGCAGCGACCACTCTCGCCTCTACGAAGACGGGCGCGCTCATCGTCGTCGAGCGCGGCGTCAACCTGCGCAACGTCATCGAGGGCGGCGTGAAGATGGACGCCGAACTCTCTTATGATCTGCTCGTGACGATCTTCAACCCGACGACGCCTCTGCACGACGGCGCGGTCGTCATACGCGCGCATCGCGTCGCCGCCGCCGCGTGCTTTCTGCCGCTGACCTTAAACCCCATGCTCTCGAAAGACCTCGGCACAAGGCATCGCGCCGCCATCGGCATCACCGAGGACACGGACGCCGTCGCCGTGGTCGTCAGCGAAGAGACCGGCATCATCTCGTTCGTGCAGGGCGGGAGGATTCGCCGCGGTCTCGACGGCACGCGCCTGCGCTCCGCAATCCTCGACGCGCTCGAACCCTCCTCGCGCGAGAAAGCCGTGGACGAAGAGAAGCAGGCCGAGGCCGAAACTTTACAAACAGAGGTCAGAGGTCAGAGGTCGGAGGTCAGTTAAAGAATCCGTATTAACTGACCTCCGACCTCTGGCCTCTGGTCTCTGACCTCTGATTTATGGCTTTTCAATTTTCAAACAAGACGAGCGGCGGCGACGCGCGGGGCGTGGCCCGAAGTTGGCTGCGCGCGCTGTTTTTCGAGGACTGGACGCTGAAGCTGCTCGCGCTCTTAATCACGCTCGGCCTCTGGTATGCGGTGACTACGACGAGCGCGCCCGCGACCATAAGGCTGCGCGGCGTGCAACTCGATTTCATCCTTCCTGAAAACGTCGAGATAGGTAATGAGCCGCTCGACGAGATTGACGTGACGCTCGAAGGCAGTCAGGGCAAGCTCGCGGAGATTAACGCGCGCAGCCTCGTCGCGCGCGCAGACCTCTTTAGTCTCAAGCCGGGCGACCGCGTTGCGCGACTCTCCGACAAGAACGTCAAGATGGACTTGCCCGAAGGCGTCCGCATCGTAGAGATCACGCCGCGCAGCATTACGCTCCATCTCGAAACGGTCGTCGAGCGCGAAGTGCCCGTTGAAGCGCGCTTCGAGGGCGAGCTGCCCGAAGGCTTCAAGCGGCTCGGCGTCGAAGTCACGCCCGCGAGCGTGCGCGTGCGCGGGCCTGAGAGCCACGTGCGGGCCGTCGAGAAAGCCTTCACCGAGACCATCTCGCTCGCCGGACAGCGCGAGAGCATTACGCTTCCGCAGATAGCCGTTGACATCCCGGATCACAAAGTCGCGCCGCACGAACCGAACGTCTCCGTGCGTGTCGAGATCGCCGAGGAGCAGTCCGAGCGTCGCTTCACGGACGTCCCCGTGCGCTCCGCCGCGGGCGGCAACGTCGCGCCTTCCGCCACGACCGTCGTGCTGCGCGGCCCGCGCTCGGTTGTCGGTGCGTTGCGCGCCGAGGACGTGCGCGTCGTCTTGGAGATCGCCGAGGACGGCTCGGTCATGCCCCGCCTCGCGCTCCCGCCCACAACCGCCGGGCGCATCGAGCTTGTCTCCACAAGCCCGTCGGAATTTAGCATCAACAAGTGAATGCGAGTTCAAAGTTCAAGGTTCAAAGTTTAAAGCTAAGACACAGTTTCCGACTTTGAACTTTGAACCTTGAACTTTGAACTTTTATGATTGCTTCGATGAAGAAACTTTTCGGCACGGACGGTATGCGAGGCGAGGCGGGACGATTCCCGCTCGACGCGGCGACGGTGAGGGCGGCGGGTCGTTCGCTCGCGGCGCACCTCGCGGAAAAGTCGGGGGGCGCGGCGCGCATCTTGACGGGGCGCGACACGCGCGAGTCGGGCGCGTGGATCGAGAGTGCGTTCTCGGAGGGCGCGCGCGAGTCGGGCGCGACGGTCGAGTCGGCGGGCGTCATCACGACGCCGGGCGTGGCATATCTTGCGCGCACGCTGCCCGCGGACGCGGGCGTCGTCATCAGCGCGTCGCACAATCCGTTCGAGGACAACGGCATCAAGATTTTCTCCCCCACGGGCCGCAAGCTCGACGACGCGACCGAACGGCTCATCGAGGCGGACATCTACGCCGAGAGGATTGATGCAAGCGTCGCCGCGAAGATTGATGAAGGCGTCGCTGTAGGAGACGAACGCCGCGCGGCTGAGCTTAGGGCGCAGTATCTAAACTACCTCGTCGAAGATGTCGCGGCGGGACTTGAGCTGGAAGGTTTAAGAATCGTCGTTGACTGCGCGAACGGCGCGGCGTCGCAGCTCGCTCCCGCTCTGCTCACGCGACTCGGCGCGCACGTCGTCGCCGTAAACAACTCGCCCGACGGTCGCAACATCAACCGCGACTGCGGCTCGCTCCACATGGACGTTCTGCAACGCCTTGTCGTCGAAGCGCGCGCACAGTTAGGCGTCGCTTACGACGGCGACGCCGACCGCGCGCTCTTCGTGGACGCGCGCGGCGGGCTTGTGGACGGCGACGCGACGCTTTGGACTTTGGCGAAACACATGCAGGAGCGCGGGCGTCTTGCGGGCGAGCGCGTGGTCGCCACGGTGATGAGCAATCTCGGACTTGAGCTTGCGCTGCGCTCACGCGGCATAGAGATGATTCGGACGGACGTGGGCGACAAGTACGTTCTGGAAGAACTGCTGCGGACGGACGCTTCTTTAGGCGGCGAGCAGTCGGGGCACATTATCTTCCCGCGCACAAGCCTCGCGGGCGACGGGATGATTACGACCGTCAACCTTCTGCGCGCCGTGCGCGAATCGGGGCGCACGCTCGACGAGTTGACCGAAGGTTTCAAACGTCTACCGCAGGTGCTTACGAACGTCCGCGTGCGCGAGAAGTTGCCCTTCGAGGAGGTGGGCGAGATTGCGCGCGCCGTGCGCGACGTGGAGGCGCGACTCGGCGAGCGCGGACGCCTACTGCTACGCTACTCCGGGACTGAAGCTCTGGCCCGCGTGATGATCGAGGGCGAGCGGCAGGACGAAATCGAGGAGTTGGCCGAAGGTTTGGCCGTCGTCATTCGCCGGTCTCTGGGTGCGGGTTGACAGTAATACTGAGAAAAATTTACGCGGAGGCCGGTGTAAGATTTACACCCCATTCCAGATTTTACTCACGGTCGCTTTCGTCCGAACGAGGAAAGTCCAGCAAACTCTGCTGTTTTAAGTCGTGTTTTGTCTTTACTTGCATGGCATAGACATTGCGATATGTTTTGTGGGGCAAGAGAGACGGTTGGTGGATCCTCCGTCTCAGTGGTTGCTGGGGTGAGGACAGTGACCACAAATATGAACAGGCGCGGCATACCCCAAGTTTGCCGCGCCTGTTTCTATTTGCGCGCCCGAAAAGCGTCAGAGTACCCCTCGCGCGCCAGCACACGAACCCCTCCGTGCTACAATCAAGCAGACCTTAACGCATTCAAAACAGTACCGCGAGCGGAAGCCTCGCGAGTCAACGCGTTAGAAGAATTAACATGGATGGACAGGATGGGCAGGATGGAAAAAGCATTTGCGCTTATCCTGCCTATCCTGTCCATCCATGTTAATTTCTCATCCATAACACACAACCGGCGAGGCTTCCGCTCGCGATACTGTCCCCGTCGTCCGACCGCGAATCGCGCTAGATGAATCCGAGCGACTACCGACGCGACTACGCCGCCTACCACTCCGCCGCCGAGCGCGAGCGTCTTAAACGCCACGCAGGACTCGGCAACCCGTCCGACCTCCACGAGATCGAGGAGCGTTATGCAGACCTCTGGACGCGCGAGGCTGTCGCCGACCTCCGGCGAGCGCACGAAGCAGCGCCCGCGCACTTCGAGACGGAGCGCGCCGGACTTCGCGCACTCATCGGCTCGGCGCGGATCAAGTACGCGGAGGCGCGAGCGCGCGAGTTGACGGAGGAGCTGCGAAGCTGCGAGGCGTCGTCGCGCTTCGAGTGGAACGGCGCGAAGGTTTCGACGGACGAAGCGCGGGACTTGCTCGCAGGCGAACGCGACGCTGCGCGTCGCCGCGAGCTTGCGCGCTGCCTGCTCGACAAGGTGCGCGCGTGCGACGATCTTCGCGCTGAGAGACTGGATGCGATAGAAGAGGCGACGGGCGCGTTCGGTCAGGGCGGCGGTCGCGCGCTTTACGAGAGCTACACGGGCATTGATGTAGAGACGTTGGCCGCCGCTTCCGTCGCGTTCCTCGGGCGTACCGAATCTCGCTTCATGTCGCAGCTTGCGCGTTGGGCCGCGCGTGAGTTGCCGACGGGTGAGGGAAGCGGGCCGGACTACGCCGACCAGTTTTTTTTCGAGCGAGCCGCGAGCTTCGACGCGCGCTTTCCGGCGCGCGACTTTCGCGCCGCATACGAAGGGACGCTCGCGGGCCTCGGCGTCTGCGCCGCATCGCAAAAGAATCTTCACGTTGACGACGAGCGCCGGGCCTCGAAAGGCGCGCTCACGGCCTGCTTCGCGGTCGAGCCGCCGCAGGACGTGCGGCTCGTCGTCGGCTCGCGCGCTTCGGGTCTGGATTTTTACCGCCGCGGCCTTTGGGAAGTAGGGCGCGCGCAGATGCTGGCGTGGGCCTCGCGCGATGCGTCCGCGCGTTATCCCGAATTTGTTTACGCGCCCGACGCGGCGACCGAAGAGGGACACGGCTTTCTTCTGTCCGACCTCTTGCGCGAGCCTGCGTGGCTCGCAGGACGGCGCGGCGTGCGAGCGACCGAGTCGGATGAGGCCGCGCTTTTCGCCGCGCTGCTCGATCTTCATGACGCGCGGCGCGATTGCGCTCGCTTGCGCTGCGCGCTCGAAGGGGCGGGCGGCGCGCGCTCGGAACATCTCGCCGCCGAATACGTCTCGCGCCTTACGGGCGCGACCGGGTTTCGCCACCACGCGGCGACGGCGCTTCTCGACGCGGACGAAAATTTCGCGTCGGCGACACGCTTACGCGCAAGGCTTTTCGCGGCGGGACTCGGCGAGCATCTGCGCTCGCGGCACGGGCGGCGCTGGCACGAGTCGCGCGCGGCGGGCGACGAGCTTGTTGACATCTGGAACACGGCGTCGCGTTATTCGGTCGAGGAATTGGCGCGGCTCGTGTGGGGCGGCGAACCCGATTTCGATCTGCTGGCGGACACGCTGCTCGCGGCTGTCGAGGGCGGCGACGGAGTTTGAGCGAAGAAGCTTTTGGTGACGAGGACTAGAGAAGGATGAAGCGCGTCGTGGTTCGGCTCAAAGAGGGAAGGGGCTACCCCGTCGAGATCGGCGCGGGGGTGCTGGCGCGTCTCGGCGAAGTCGCGCGCGCGCGTCTTGCGCCCGAAGCACGTCGCGTCGCGCTCGTCTCGAACCGCCGCGTGCTCGACCTCTACGGCGCGCGCGCCGTCACGAGTTTGCGCGCGGCGGGCTTCACGGTCTCACACTGGCTGATGGGCGACGGCGAGCGTTTCAAGACTCTGCGGACGGCTGAAAGCTGTCTTCGTTTTCTGTCCGAGTCGAAACTCGAAAGAAGCGACGCCGTCGTCGCGCTCGGCGGCGGTGTGGTCGGCGACCTCGCGGGGCTGGCGGCTGCGCTCTACATGCGCGGCGTCGCGCTCGTGCAAGCGCCGACGACGTTGCTCGCGCAGATAGACTCGTCCGTCGGCGGCAAGACCGGCGTCAACACTCGGATGGGCAAGAACCTCGTCGGCGCGTTTCACCAGCCGAGCGCGGTGTTGGTTGACACAGACACTTTGCGGACGCTTCCCAAACGCGAACTTACCGCCGGTTGGTGCGAGGCGATCAAACAGGGCGCGGTCGGCGACAGGCGGCTTTTTGAGCAGACGCGAAATTTTCTTGCGGACGACGCTCGACGAAAAGGCGCGGACGCGGGCGAAGGCGGGCGCGACGTAAAATCGGATGACGTGCGCGACGAGAAGCTCGCGAGCATCATCGCCGCGCAGTGCGCCTTCAAGGCGAAGATCGTCGCGGGCGACGAGCGCGAGGACGTTAATCGTGCGGACGCGCGCTCGCGTCGCGTGCTGAACTTCGGCCACACGGTCGGGCACGCGCTCGAAGCCGTGACGAACTTCAGGCGCTTCCGGCACGGCGAGGCGGTCGGCTACGGGATGCTCACCGCCGGAGAGATTTCAAAAAGGTTAGGACTGCTGGACGAATCGGAGCTAGAATCGTTGCGCGAGGCCGTGCGGCTCGCGGGGCCATTGCCTTCGGCCTCCGACCTCGACGCCGAAAGCATACGACGCGCGCTGCAAATGGATAAGAAGGCCGTCGGCGGTAGCGTCCGCTGGATACTGCTGGAGCGAATCGGACGCGCGCGCGTCGTGGACGGAAGAGAAGTTTCGGCGCGCGTCGTCAACGCATCAATACGTGCCGCGCTCGCCGCGCGCTGAGAGACTGCTTTTGAAATGGCGCTAAGAAAATCTGATATGAATGTAAGACAACGGGAGAGCCGGGGCGGGCATAATCGCGCAGGCGAGGTGGGCGGCGCTCGCGTCAACTTCGTCATCGTCGCGCTCGTCATCGCGCTCGTCGGTTACTCGACCTACAACTTCGCGCCCGTCGCGTACAACGCGTACCTCTTCAAAGACTTCATGCAGCAGACGGTGAACAAGGCCGCGTACCCTCCGGGGCAGAACAACGAGTGGGTGGCGGCGCAATTGCGCGCTGCCGCCAAAGAGTACGACCTGCCGCAGAACACCGTCGTCAGCGTGCAGAAGGAGGAGGGGCGCATCGCCGCGCGCGTCCAGTGGTCACGCCCCGTGCAACTGCCCGGCTTCGTCTACGATTACCAGTTCGACCACACGGCACGCAGCAGCGGCTTCATCAACCCACAATACTGAAGTCAGAAGTCGGAACGCTGAACGATGAACTGAAAACGTCTTGTCTTTCAGTTCATCGTTCAGCGTTCCGACTTCTGACTTTGCTTTTATGCCGCTGCTTTACTGCTCTGCAACTGGATGAGTCCGGCGGGCGCGGCGGCGAGCCACGTCGTCGGGCAGACGCCGCAGCGCGTGCACGTGTCAACGGAGGGGCACGGCGCGGTCGAGCGCGCGACCTGCGCGCGGGTATGCTCTTTCTCCAGAAACGGTCGGCCCATGCCGGAGTCAACGATCTCCCACGGCAGCACTTCGTCGTAGCCTCGCGCGCGGCTCGTGTGGAAGCCCACGTCAATGCCTGTCTCGCGCAGCGCCGCGTTGAGGTCGTCGCGGTGTCTGGTCATGGCCTCGATGACGCGCGCCACGCGCCTGTCGCCCGAAGAAAATAGAGCCTGCTCGTGCGCGACGCGCGATGACATCACGCGCACCTCGACGTTCGGGATGCGCGCCAAGTTTTTCGAGAGCCACTTCAGACGACGTTTAAGCTCGCGCTCCTCGCAGATCGGCTCCCACTGAAACGGCGTGTTGGGCTTCGGCACGAAGCCGTTAAGCGCCGGGATGATTTTACCCGCGCGCCCGAACTTGCGACCGGCTTCGAGCATGCGGTCTTTGATGCGCTCGACAAGCTCGACCATCGCTTCGAGGTCTTCGTCGGTTTCGGTCGGAAGCCCCGCCATCATGTAGAGCTTCACGGTCAGCATCCCTCGGTCGAAGACCGCGCCGCAGATGTCAACGATCTCGTCGTTCGTCAGATTCTTGTTGATGACTTTGCGGAGTCTGTCCGATCCCGTCTCAGGCGCGACGGCTATCTGCTGATCGCCCGACTCGACGAGCGCATCAAGCAATTCATCTTCAATCTGGTCGAGCCGCAAACTCGACACGGAAATTCTGTAGCCCATCTCGCGCAGGCCGCTCAGGATTTCGCTTATCTCCGGGTGGTCGCACACGGCGGTTGAGACAAGACCGATCTTGTCGGTGCGCCCGCGCCACTCGGCAGCTTTGGCGAGTATGTCGCGCGCGGGGACGACGCGCGGCGGCCAGTAGTTGAAGCCCGCCCAGCAGAAGCGACACCCCTGCGAGCAGCCGCGCGAAATCTCCACGAGGAAACGGTCGCCCATCTCCGCCTCCGGCGCGAAGATGATTGTCGAGGGCGCGAACACCTCCGCCTCTTTCAGTTTTTCAACTATTCCAGCATCGCCGCGCCGAATCGCGCGCCGCAAAGAGCCTTCCTTCGGATTCTCTGCGGCAACTATGCGGCCCACGCTCGCGGGCACGCCCTCCGCCTTCGGCGTGTAAGCAGCGATTGTGCCGTCCGCGTTGTACGTCACTTCGTAGAGCGACGGCACGTAGAAGCCGCGACCGACGCGCGCGAGCTTCAAGAGCAAGTCTTCCTTCGTCCCGCCCTCTTCCGAATTCTCGAACAGGAGGTCAATGAGCTTCGGGACTAAAATCTCGCCCTCGCCGACTGCTACGGCGTCGGTGAACTCGGCGATGGGTTCGGGGTTGAGGAACGAGGCCGCGCCGCCCATCAGCACAATCGGGTCGTGGTGCGTGCGGTCTTTCGCCCAGACGGGCACGCGCGCGAGCTTGAGCATGCGCGCCATATTGAGGAAATCGGTCTCGAACGAGATCGAGAATGCAACTACGTCGAAGTCGCGCACGGGCGTCTGCGACTCCAACGTGAGCAGAGGCGTGCCCGCGCGCTCGTACTCGCGCATCTCTGCGTCGTCCGGCAGGAACACGCGCTCGCACGAAACGTCCGCGACGCGGTTGAAAAGCTCGTAGACCGATTGGAATCCGAGGTTCGCCATCCCGACGCCGTACACGTTCGGGTAACACAGGGCCACGCGCAACTTCGCGCCGCGCTTCAGCGTCCAGCCCTCTTCGGTCGCAAGCCTGCGCCGGTAATTTTCTATAACTTTCTTTGACATCTAATACAACTTGATTCGTTTAGAGGCGGGCAGTGCCCGCCGCCTCAAGCCGCGAGTTGAACCGGCGGGCACTGCCCGCCTCTAAACGGTAGCACGCGGCTGAAAAAATAAGACGGCAGGCTTGAATTTGCTGATTCGAGCCTGCCACTTAGTTTAACCTCTAAACTATTGATACACAATCTACTGGCGCACGGTTTCGAGGAAGGCTTTGAGCTTGCGCGAGCGCGAGGGGTGTCGGAGTTTGCGTAGAGCCTTCGCCTCGATCTGGCGTATGCGCTCGCGCGTGACGGCGAAGTGTTGGCCGACCTCTTCGAGCGTGTGCTCGGAGCCGGTCGTGCCGAGGCCGAAGCGCATCTTGATGACCTTCTCCTCGCGCGGTGTGAGCGTCGCCAGAACTTCGTCGGTTATCTCGCGCAGGTTCGATGCGACGACGGCGTCCGCCGGATTCAGTATGGACTTGTCCTCGATGAAGTCGCCGAGGTGCGAGTCTTCCTCTTCGCCGATTGGAGTTTCGAGCGAGATAGGCTCCTGCGCGATCTTCAGCACCTTGCGAACCTTCGAGACGGGGATGTCCATCTTGCGCGCGATCTCCTCGCTCGTAGGCTCTCGGCCCAGCTCTTGAACCAGAGAGCGCGACGTGCGTATGAGTTTGTTGATAGTCTCGATCATGTGGACGGGGATGCGTATCGTTCGCGCCTGATCCGCAATCGCGCGCGTGATGGCCTGACGAATCCACCACGTCGCATACGTCGAGAACTTGTAGCCGCGTCGCCACTCGAACTTGTCCACGGCCTTCATCAGACCGATGTTGCCTTCCTGAATCAGGTCGAGGAACTGCAACCCTCGGTTCGTGTACTTCTTCGCAATCGAGACAACGAGGCGGAGGTTCGCTTCGATAAGCTCGCGCTTGGCCTGCGCGGTCTCCGATTCGCCGATGACGATTGTCTGGAGCGAGCGTTTTATCTCGACGGGCGAGATGTGGTGGTCGGCCTCTATCTGTTGCAGGCGACGTTTGGCGCTGCTGACGTGGCGCTTGAACTCCTTCTCCTCGTCGGGGCGTATGCGCTTTTTGCCGAGCTTGTCGGTGTAGCTCGTGACCTCGTTCTCGGCGACGCGAATCTCTTTGGCGATTTTGCGTATGGCGTTGATGAGACGCTGCCGCGCGCGCTCCGTCAGGTTCAGGAGCTTCATCTCGTGCGCGATCTCAAGGCGCATGCGCGCGACCTTGCGACGCAGGCGCATCAATTTTTTCGACTTCTTGCCGCGCAACAATTTCTGCTCGGCGCGCAGCTTCTCCCAATCCTTCAACCCGCCCCGGAAAATCTTGCGTATGTTCTCGACGCCTTCGAGCGTCCAACGCAAATACTCGTCGGCCTTGTCCTCTTGGCCCGTCAGCTCGGCCTGCTCGGAGAAGGTGACGTGCTCGCGTATGCTCAGGCTTCCCGCCTCAAGCTCCTCGCCGATTTTGCAAAGCTCCTTGACGGCGATGGGCGAGCGCGAGATGGCCTTCTGCGTCTTGATCTGCCCGCGCTCGATACGTTTTGCGATGGAGACTTCGCCCTCGCGCGTGAGCAGCGGCACGATGCCCATCTCGCGCAGGTAAAGTCGGACGGGATCGTTCGTCTTGTCGAGCGTGCCGGCTGAAAGGTCTAGCTCGATGTCTTCGTCGAGCGCCTCGTCCGAGTCGTCGGGCACGCCCGCGCCCGCGGTCACTTCGATTATGCGCTCGTCCGAGTC
>DASQLL010000487.1:0-9432 GCA_035630035.1 Pyrinomonadaceae bacterium
AACGTCCGCGCCGCGGTCGGAGTAGAAGACGGACATAGGGTCTGTGAGCTTGTAGCCCGTCAGCGCAAGCACCGACTCGTCAACGACGACGACGGCAAGCTCGCTTCCCTGAACGGGCCGCCCCGACGCGTCTTTCACCTCGACGCTCACAATCGTCTCGCCGCCCGGCTCCAAAGCCTTTTCTCGCGGCGTCGCCGTCACCGCAAGCTTTCGCGCGAGCGGAGGCACGGAGATGTTGAGCGCTCCGCTGGCGAACGCGGGACGCTTCGGCAATTTCTCGTCCGCCTCGCCCTTGTCGTCAACGCGCGCCGCCGCGCCCACGAGATCAACCTGCACGTGTATGTTCGGCGTGTACGCTTCTTCGAGCGGAATCTTCAGCGTGTGCGAAGGCTCGTTCATTCGGAAACGCTCCGTGCGGATGAGTCCCGAACGCCTGAGCGTCAGAACGCCTTCCGCCGGGATGAACGGCGACTGCACGAGAATCTCCGCCACGTCGCCCGCGCGATACTCTTTGCGGTCGGGGATAAGCTCTGCCTTCTCCTGCGCGACCTCGCGCCGTGGAGGCTGCTTGCCGCCCGCGACCCACAACGTCAGCTCGCTCTCGTTCGCGCGCTCGCGGTCGTCATAGATGCGCGCGTTGACGCGATACACGCCGCCCGTCTTCGGCCTGAACGTGCATTTCACGTCGTCCGCGCCGGACTTAACCGAACATTCTTCAACCTTCGACTCGACCTGCTTCCACACTCCCTTCACCTGTTTCCACTCCAACAGCGCGGCGCGCATCTTTATCTCGCGGCCCGCGATGAGTTTTCCGTCGAGGTCTGTGACGATTGAATTGACTACGAGCGGCTGGCCCTGCTGCACGAAGTAACGCTCGCTGCGAAGGCCGACGTAGAGGTCTGCCGGGTGTACGAGCATCGTCGTCGTCGCCGTCCAAGTCTGCCGGTTCACGTCCGTCACGCTCGCCTCCGCCGTGACGGACGAGGGCTGCGGCGGATTCACCGAGTCGAAGTCAACGCGGAGTATGTGCTTGCCCGCCGCGTCGGTCGTGCCCTTGAAGGTCTGCGTGTTGTCCGTCGTCTGGTTGCCGTATCTGTTGAAGGTCTCCCACCACGGCGTCCACTTGCCGAAGGTGTAGTCGCCGCGGTTGGGCGGCGTGAAATGCCCCTGCGTCGCCGTCACGCGCCAGTTGACCTCGGAGTTCGGAAGGCCGCCGCCCGCGTAGTAGCTCGCCGCGACGGTCGCCTGCGCGTGGCCGCCGACGAAGTAAGGCCCCTCGTCTGTCTTAGCACTGACTTCAAATTCGGGACGGCGGAACTCCTGAACTTGAAAGTAATGCTGATGCTGCTGGCCCGTCGCGACGATCTTTAGCCCTTGCGCTTCGAGATGGAGCGAGGCGTTGCCGAGGTTCATCGTCGGGGGGAGCTTTAGCTTCAAGTCGAAGCCGCCGAGCGCATTGACGCGCGCAGTGCCTTTCGTCACCTCGTTGCCGCGCGAGTCGTTGAGCCTGTAATAGACGGCGTCCGACGCCCCCGCGAGCGCGCCCACGTCGCCGGTCTTGCCCGCGCCCACGCGCCGAATCCAACCCTTGACGCTCACCTCTTCATTGGGCCGGTACATCTTCCGGTCGTCGAAGACGTACCAGCGCAGCTCGTCCCACACCTCGCGCCTAACCCAGCCGCTCGTGCTGCCCCACCAGTCGCCGCGCTCCGGCAGGATGGACACGTCGCCGCCGCGATGCGCGACGAGCAGGCCGGTCGAAGCGCCGGACTTCGCGGGCAGCGACAGACGGACGAGTCCGTCGTCGCCGCTTGTGGCCTTCGCGGTCGAACCTGCAATCCACATCTCGACGCCCGCTAGCGTCTGCCCGTCCTTGAGCGACGTGGCCCATCCGACCAAATCCTCTCGATCAACGAACGCGTCGAGGCCGATGTTCGTCACCTGCGCCCACGCGCGCACGGCTTCGCGCTCGCGCCGCTTCACCGTCGGCTCGACGATGACGAAGGCGCTGCCCAAACCATTCTTCAACGCGGGCGTGATATCTATGCGCGTCTCAGTCATCTCGTCGGGCTGGCCCGCGACCTGCACCGCCTTCGTCGAGACGAGCTTGCCCGGCGGCGGCGCGGGCTTCTTGATCTTCTCGTCGTAGTAACCGTAGGCGGTCTTCATGTACGCGATGTATCGCTCCCAATCGTCGGGCGTGACCGCGTAGAGGCTGACCTTCAGGCTCGCGTGGTTGACGCTGAAGACGGAGAAGCGCGGCTGGCCCGCGGCGGGGTCGAGCGTGACGAAGTTGCCGCCCGCGGCGCTAAGATAAGCCGGCGCGACGCCGACGTTGAAAGTGAGTGGCGGAGTCGGCTGAAGCGTCTGACCGAACTGGTCGCGAATCGAGGGAGCGAGCGTGACCTTGTACGTGGTGCGCCCGCGCTTCGCGCCGTTGATGTACATCTCGCTGCCGTAGATGGAGATTTTCACGTCGGGCACGGCAGGCTCGATCTTCACCTGCGACTCCGCGAACGCTTCGAGGTCGAGGGGGTTGCTGAACGTGATGCGCCAGTGGTCGAACGGCGTGCACGTTTTGTTCCAGCCGCATTGATGATTCGTGACGCGCAGCGCGCCGTAGGTTCGGAACGAAAAGCTCTGCGCCGCGGTAGTCGTCCGAGGCCCTTCGGCTGAAGGAGTGCCCGGCCCGACTGTAACCGTGATGCCGGAGTCAGGCGGCAGAGCCTCGCGCGCTTCGCCGCCCGCACTTACCGCGCGCAACGCGAGCCAGCGACCTTTCACCGCACCATTCGCTAGCCGCTTCACATTTTCGTCAGCGGCAATCTCAACATCCGTCGCGAGCCGCACGCGCAACGCCGCCGCGCCGCCGCGCACGCTCACAGTCCGAAGCACCGCGCCGGGGTCAACGCGCTGGTCGAACTCCAAGAAGATGATCGCGTCGCGCCGGACGGGGACGTTCTCAGGGAACCTTCGCGTGAGCTTCGGCGGCGGCGTCGAGAACTTCCAAGCGACCGGCGTCTTCGTCGCGCCGCCGTTTGCGGAGCGCGTGCCCGCCGGCACGGTCACAGTGTATTCGGTCGCCATCGGCAGGCGCTCGTCCGCCGGGTCGAAAATCAAAGTCTTCGTTCCCAGCCAACGCCAGCGGCCCGCGGGCAGCGGCGAAAGGCTTGCGGGCACCGTGCGCGCGGCCTCTTCCTGCGAAGTGACGGCGACCATCGGCTGCGAGAACGTCAGGCTCAACTGCGGCGCGAGCGGCACGTCGCCCTGCGGCGAGTAGCGCAAGACCTTAACCTCGCCGCCCGCGCCTTCGTCCGGCGCACGACGCTCGTCAACGGATGGGAACGCCTGTAGCACGGTCGCGCCCGCGCGCGGGGCGGGTAGAGACCTCTCGCGCAGAGCGAAATCCTGCTCGTCGCTCGCCTCGACCTTCATCGGCGGCAGGCGCTCTAGCACGCGCGCCGTCTCGCTCTCGGAGAGTTTCGTCGCCTGCGCGACCGTAGCCTGCGGCCCGGCCTTCTCCGCCTGCTCCGCGCCCTCGCTCAGACGGAAGCGCAAGCCCTTGCGCGTCGCCGTCTCATCATCGGCGGCGGGTTCGGCCTCATAAATATTTCCGGCGTCGGCGTTCATGTTTCCTGCATACGCCCTCGGCGCGAGCGGCGCAATCGAGCTGAAAACTATTTGGAAGAGAAGGATCAGGGCAAGGGCTTTTTGACGTTTCATCGGGGCCTCACAATTTTTTCTTCGTCGGCAGACGGGCACGAGTCTCCTCGCCTGTCACAGAAAGAACGACTTCGCGGGAAGGACTTGCAGCGTCATGGGACTCGACGCGCGAGCCGGAACGGTTTGCCCCGGCGATTCGTAAGATTCGACCGCAACATAACATTAGACACGACGCGCGGTAAAACGTTCCTCTCCGCGTCGGGTCGTCGTGCTGAAACGCTAAGATATGAGCGCAGGCAAAAGATATGGCCCTGAATCTGATGGAGACTCAGGGCCATTGGGTTGTTTTGAACTATCCCGCTCGAAGCAGCCGACGCGTTAAGCGTCGTTCGTCATGCGAAGTTATTTGCACTTCGAGTAGCCGCAGTCGCGACAGAAGTCGCAGCCCGACGCGTGCTCTAGTTGGCCTTTGCACTCCGGGCATTCGGAGATGAGCGAGTAGTTGCGATTCGTCTCTGCGCTTTCGGGCGCCATCACAGCCGCCTTCGGCTGCTGCTGGTAAGCCAGCGCGCGCGCAGAGTCCGGCTGGCTCTGCATGCGCCGGCTCGTGAGCATGATGCACTCGGCGACGGCCTGTTCGGGGCTTGTGAGCAGACGCTCGTTGAACCAGACCGAGTGCGTGCCCGTCACCTTGTTGAGACTGCGCGATACCTCGCGCGCGTCGAAACCGCCGCGAAGCATCTTCGAGGCGAGTAGGCCCACGCCGCCCGATATCGGCCCCGTCGCGAAGACTTCGAGAATGTCCGCGCCGTCGTGGTTGACCGTGACGTACAAATTCTGTCCGTCGAACGGAATCTGCCACGTCGCGCCGATAAGCTCGCGGGGTCGCTCGATGCGAACCACGTCGCCCGTCTCCGTCCGTCGCGCGGTCTGGACGTGCGCGTGCGTGTACTCGGTCGCCGCTTCGGAGGCCAACGCGTCGCCGACAGCCGTCTCGTTCGTTGTCGCTTCGGCGACGATGGCCGCATCGCACGCGATCTCGCCCGCGGCTTCCGCGCCCTTCACAGCCGACAGCACCTGCGAATCGCGCGAGCCGTCGCGGTAGTAGCTGACCGCCTTGCATCCAAGCTCGCGCGCGAGGCGGTAGAGGCGGTCAACCGACTCGACCGAGTCGTCGCGCGAGCCGTTGCAGGTCTTGGACACGCCGTTGTCAACGTTGCGCTGCGCGGCGGCGAGGACATAGACGTGCTGTTCGGCGGTGATGTCCATCGCCGAGATGAAGTAGTCGGGCAGTTCCGATTCGTGCGCGCAGACGTACTCCGCCGCGCGGTCAATTGACTCCTGATCGGTCTGGTCAACGTCTATGCCGAGCGCCTGCGCGGCGAGCGTGTGGACGTATGTGCGCTTGCCGAGCGTGTCCTGCCGCACGTATGCCCAAGAGAAGTTCGGCTCGACGCCCGAAGAGGTCTCGGCGACGAGCGAGATCGTGCCGGTGGGCGCAATCGTCGTCGTCTCGTAGTTGCGCGGCGTCAATTCCACGTCTTCCGGCACGCCTATCTGCTCGCGAAGGAAACGGTCGTAGGCCGCCTTGTTCGGCTTGTACTCGGGGAAGACGCCCTTCTCCGCGCCGAGGCGGCACGACTCCGTCCAAGCCTCGCGGCGGACGAACGACATCGCCTCGTCCATCAGATCAATCGAGGCGTGCGAGCCGTATTTGATCCTGAGCTGCATGCAAAGGTCTGCGAAGCCCATGATTCCTAGCCCGACGGGGCGCGTGCGCTTCACCACATCGTCAATTTCGGGGAGCGGCCACGCGCACGTGTCAATCACGTTGTCGAGAAAACGCACGCACCAATGTACCGCGTCGCCGAGTCTGTCCCAGTCGAGCCGCGTCTCTGCGTCGTAGAACTTCGCCAGATCAATCGAGCCGAGGTTGCACGAGTTGTTGAAGTGCAGCGCCTGCTCCGCGCACGGGTTCGTCGCGTAGATGGGGCCCATGGACTCCATCATGTGGTTGTTGCGGTTGACCTCGTCAATGAATATGACGCCCGGCTCGGCGTAGCGGTGCGCGCTCGCGACGATGCGGTTCCAGATGTCGGGCGCGTAGATGAGGCCGGGGCGCGGCGGCTCCTCGCGCGTGCAGCGTTCGAGCAGGCCCGACTCCTTCGCTTCCATGAAGGCCGCGCGGTCGCGGAACGTCACGGTCTCGCCGTCCGACGTGCGGTAGACGGCGTAAGAATCATCCTGCACCGGATCGAAGACAGGCTCGTCCCACGGCTCGCCGTCGAAGCTGAGCTGATACCACTCCTTATTATCAACGGCCTCGAAGAACTCGTCGGTCGTCGTCACGGAGATGTTGAAGTTCGTGAGCGAGTGCTGGTCGTTCTTGGCGTGTATGAAGCGCAGAATGTCCGGGTGGTCAACGCGCATGATGCCCATGTTCGCGCCGCGCCGCACGCCGCCCTGCTTCACCGTGTCGGTCGTCGTGTTGAAGATGTTCATGAACGAGACCGGCCCGGATGCTACGCCGTGCGTCGAGCGCACCATAGCCCCCTGCGGCCTGATCTTCTCGAAGGTGAAGCCGGTGCCGCCGCCCGTCTGGTGAATGATGGCGGCGTCGGTCGCCGTCTTCATGATGCCGGCGATGGAGTCGGGAACGTCCAGCACGAAGCATGCGGCGAGCTGCCCCGAAGGCTTGCCCGCGTTGACGAGGCACGGCGTGTTCGGCACGAACTCGCGGCGGAGCATGATGCCTGCCATCGTCTGGTAGAACTCGTCGCGGCGGACGAGGTCAGTCTCGGCGGTCGAGACGTGACCGACGACGCGGCGCACTATGTCGGGCCACTCTTCGATAGCCTCGCCGCGCGAGTCTTTAAGGCTGTAGCGCTTGCTGATGACGCGGCGCGCATTGAGTCCGAGAATTTCGGAGCGAGACTGGCTCGCGCCAGTGATGTCTAAGGAGGGGGCAGGACTACCCTGAGGGTTCGGCTCGATAACGGTACTCATCTTCTGCTTTTGCCTTTCCCGCGCTCGTGGGGGGCGCGAGGCGACGTAAAATACGTTCCTAAAAATAGTGCGGCGCAAACCGCGCGCCGTCTTGACTGTGTCTCGAATACTGCGGCTGGTCGCTTGGCTTCGGAGGGCGTAAAAATCCATGCCTGCGGAGGCTTCCCGGCCTCGCCATCCGCGCGCTTCGTGTCCACCCCAAGCGGCGCGGAGTATACATTCTTGCCCTATGCCTGTCAATAAGTATAACACAATATATTGGGTATCTCCTTTCGTTCGCTCCCATAGAGCGCATACATTGAGGTTTTACGTTAACCGGGCAAAGGCTTTCTTTACTTGGGTATCGGGAGAGTTTCAGGCCGCTCGTTGGGTTTAAAATCGGCGCTCTCTTTGGCTCAAAAATTCTGTCTCTTTCGGCCTGCGGCGGAGCCTCACAAAGGCAATCGAAGGGGACAGTTTTTCATCTAACGCCCTGCCAGTTTTTTTTACAAAGGGGATAAGACGTTGAAGGAAACAAAGAACGGACACGCCGACACGCTTGTGCGCGCGACGGCGGCTGACGGTCACATACGCTGCATGGCCGCGGTGACTACCAACACTGCGGCGGAGGCCGCGCGGCGTCATCAGACGACGCACACCGTCTCGGCTGCTCTGGGACGGACGCTGACGGGGACGCTTCTGCTCGGCGCGTGGCAGAAGGAGTTTGACCGTCTGACCGTGCGTATCGAGTGCGACGGCCCCGTGGGCGGAATCACCGCGGAGGCGAACAAGCTCGGACAGGTGCGAGGCTATGCGCGCGAGCCGCGAGCCGACGAGCTTATTCTCGACGACGGCAGTTACATCCTCAACGAGCAAGGCAAATTCAGCGTCCGTTCGATAATCGGAGAAGGCATGCTCAACGTGAGCTACGAGTCCGGCTACGACATTGGCCTTCACCGCGAGCCGTACCGCGGCGCGGTGCCGCTCCAGACGGGCGAGCTGGGCGAGGACTTTGCATTCTACCTTGCGAAGTCGGAGCAGATTCCGTCGGCTGTGTCGCTGGGCGTGCTAGTGCGCGCGCGCGAGTCGGGCGAGACGTTCGTCGAGGCCGCAGGCGGCGTGATGGTTCAGGTGATGCCGGGCGCGGACGAACGCGTCGTCGCGGCAATCGAGTCGTCCATCGGCAAAAATTTAAACACTACGAATCTCATACGCGAGGGTGCGCGGCCCGTTGACCTTCTGCGCGCAGCGCTCGGCGACATCGAGTTCGAGGTGCTGGAAGAGCGCGAGGTCGGCTTCGCATGCACTTGCTCATACGAGCGCGCGGCGTCGCTCGTCTCTTCGATTGAGGCGGACGAGCTTGAGGCGATGCTTCGCGAGGACAAGGGCGCTGCGCTCACCTGCCACTTCTGCAACGAGACTTATAGAATTGACGAGCCTACGCTCGCGGAGATGGTTGAGAAGAGCAGAAGCGTTGTGTGTGAGTGAGTGGTCAGTCTCCATGTCAGAAACGCGAGCGTGAGCGAGCGTGTCGCTGAGATGAAAATGCGCTCACTGTCACGATGATGAAAACACGTTCGCTCACGCTCGCGTTTCTGATGAAGCTTCAAACAAAAGAAGAGGCCGGACATTAAATCCGGCCTCTTCTTTTGTTTGAAGCTTGGTCTTGGGTTACTTCGCCGAGGACGTGCCCGACGAAGGGAGCATGTCGAAGTTGCCGATCTCGCGGTTGTGGCTGTCGAGCACGCCCATCACGTCCGAGGTCTCTTCGAGCATCTGCTTGGTCATGGCGATTGAGTCGGAGAGCTGCTCGAAGTCGAGCGAGGAGACGCGCTCCGGGGTGGGGAGCGTGACGACCTGATCGTTGACGAGGCCGAAGAAATTTTCGATGGACTGTAGTTGTCCCTCGACGAGCTTGACCGACTTCTCAAGCTCGCCGAACTGCGCGAGCCTGCGCCTGAGGATTTCGACGTTGGCGCTCTGAATGCGGCGCGAGCGATCATCCGGCGAGCCTTCGACCGCGCGCTCGGCCTGCGCCAGTTGATTCTGCACGGCCTGACGGTTGATCGAGCGCAGGTGGTGCTTGCGCCGCCGGTACACGTCTAAGAGGTCAACGAAGTCTTCCCAGCGCTGTTCGAGACTGCGTATGTTCGTAGGCAGGTCTTTCGCGCCGGTGAACTTGACGTAGTTGTCGAAAATTTTATTCTTGAGCCACTTCAGGTAAAGCACGGCCTCACGCTCGCGCGGGTCGAAGCCCTCGATCATGCGCTCGCGCTGCTTTGTGCGAAGGTCGGCCAGACGCTTGCGCGTGCGACCGTCAACGAGCCGCCTGTAGAGCGTGCTTGCGGGAACGGTGGCGAGGTACGCGCCCTCCGCGACGAGCGCGGCGGCGAGCGGTATGGGCGACCATGTGTAGGCCGCGGCCACGGCGAAGCCGGCCATGCCCCAGAAGTTCACCGGCTCCATGACCGCTTCTTTCAGATATTCGAGACTGAGCTTTCTCTCCGCCATAAACTTCTACTTCGGATGAATGAAGACCTTCCAAACGATGCCTGCGTTTACGATTCGGTCGAGGCCGAAGGGAGCGCGGGCGCTTCCTTCTTCCCGCTGCCGAGCATACCCATCCCGCGCTTGTATTCGAGGAGCTTGTCTTGCAACTGCATGTCCATCGCCTCGCGCTCGATCTCCTGCATCTGCGTGTCGACGCCCGACGTGCCGAGTTGCAGCTTGGCCTCGGCGGTGGCGGCGCGTCGGTCTATCTTGTCGCGCATCTCGGTGAAGGTC
>DASQLL010000488.1:0-33847 GCA_035630035.1 Pyrinomonadaceae bacterium
GACTCGGTGAAGTCCTTCGAGCCGACGACGAAATCCGCGCGCCCCTCGCGACGCCACACGGCGAACGCGCCGCCCGCGACGACACAGAGCGCGAGCGCGACCACGGCGATGCGCCACGCCGTCGCGCTTCCTTTGCGAGCTTCGCGCGCGACTCGCCTCCGCACGTCGAAGCGCGATTCGAGAAGTCCGAAGCCTGCGTCAGCCGCGAGCGCGAGCAGGGCGGCGGGGACTGCGCCCGCGAGTATCAGGCCGTTGTCGTTCTGCCTGAGTCCGCGAAAGATGTACGTGCCGAGTCCCCCCGCGCCGATGGCCGCCGCAATCGTCGCCACGCCGACCGAGATGACGGTCGCCACGCGCACGCCCGCGAGTATGACTGGCGCGGCTAAGGGCAGCTCGACCTGACGCAGGATTTGCCCGCCGGTCATCCCCATCGCCATCGCGGCCTCGCGCACGCTCCGTTCAACGCCCTCGACGCCCGTCACGGTGTTTCGTATGACTGGCAGAAGCGAATAGAGGACGAGCGCGACGATTGCCGCGCGCCACCCGATGCCGATGAACTTAATCGGGATGAGGAAACCGAAGAGCGCGAGACTCGGCACGGTCTGCAAGATGTTCGCGACCGCAAGCACGGGACGCTTCCAGCGCGCGCGCCGCGTAAGCAGAAGGCCCAAGGGGAGTCCGACCGCGACCGCTATCAGCGTCGAGACGGCGACGAGCGCGAGATGCTCGCCCGTGAGCGCGAGCGTCTCGCGCCAGTTGCGTAGGATGAACTCAAGCGCGCTCATTCGTATTTTCGGCCCGCGAGAGATTGAGGCAAAAAGCGAAGTGATCCACGAAACCACGCGAAACGACACGAAAAGGGCACGAAGAAATTTCGTGTGGTCTGCTTCGCGTTATTTCGTGTGGTTTCGTGGATGATGTTTTTTCCTGTCCGGCTATCACAAGTTTCGATTCAGCCTACCGCCCCGTCGAGCGGCGTCAGCGTCTCGCGGTAGGCGCGCGCAAGCGGCTCTTCGGAGCGGAGAAAATTTTCGGGCGTGCCTAAGACGACGATGCGGCCCGCGCTCATGAGCGCGACGCGCGTCGCGAGCGCGAGGGCTTCGCGCACGTCGTGCGTGACGAAGATGACGGTCTTAGCGAGACGCTTTTGCAGCGCGGCGAACTCGCGCTGGAGCGCGGCGCGCGTGAGCGGGTCGAGCGCGCCGAACGGCTCGTCCATCAGAAGGAGCGGCGGGTCTGCGGCGAGCGCGCGTGCGACTCCGACGCGCTGGCGTTGTCCGCCCGAAAGCTCCGCGGGGTATCGCGCGGCAAACTTTTCAGGCTCAAGCCCGACGAGATCAAGAAGCTCACGAACGCGCTCGCGCACGCGCCCATCTTCCCAGCCTTCGAGCACGGGCACTAACCCGACGTTACGCTCGACCGTGAAGTGCGGGAACAATCCCGCGTCCTGAATCACGTAACCCGCCCGACGTCTCAGACGCGTCGCGTCCCACTCGCGCGTGTCTCTGCCCTCGACGAGAACGCTGCCCGCGGTAGGCGTGAGCATACGGTTGACGAGCCTGAGCGTCGTCGTCTTTCCGCACCCCGACTCGCCTAGAAGCACGAGCGTTTCGCCGCGTCGAATCTCAAGATTGAGGTCGTCAATGATGGGCGCGGCGAGTCCCGGCGCGGAGTATGTGGCTCCGCGGAAAAGGACGGCTACGCTTTCGCCGGAGCCTGCGTGCAACGGCTCGCTCATTCGAGGGCTTTCCCTCCGCCGCTCGACGCGGGCGAGGGGCGCGCGATGATTGGATGTCTCGCCCCAAGCTCGCGCCGGTAGAAGGCGCGCGGTCGCTGCACGCTGCGCTTGTCGGGGTCTGCGATTCTCTCTTCGCCGTCGAGGAAGGCCATGTTGAGGCCGCGCTTGCCTGCGTCCTTCATCAAATCCTCCTGCATCTTCGGCACGCGCGCCGTGGCGAAGTCGAACCACTCGCGCGCCGAGAGCGTCCCATCCTTCGGTTCGTCGTCGGCCTGCGCTTTCTTCAAGCCTTCTTCGACGAGCGCGTAAGTTAAAAACCCGTGGCCGAGTCGCGCCGCCTCCTGCGCGGCCTGAAAGCTCTGCGCGGCTGTCAGGATATACATGCCCTTCTCGTATGCGAGCTGCGCCAGCCCCTCGGAGTTCATAGGGCCGCGCCGCTTCTCTTCGGCTTCGAGCGCCTGCCCGGAGTTGCAAGCGTCTATGACGAAGATGAGTTGTCCCGCATCCACGCGCTCGAACGCCTCTTCAAGCTCGCGGTCTGAGACGCTGCGTGCGAGTATCGTTTGCAGTCCAGCCGCGTCGAGCGCAGAGCGCGCGCCCGCGTATCCGAGGTCGTGCGGAAGAAGATAGAAGCGGTTCTCGTGCGCCGTGCCGTGGCCCGCGAAGTAGACCGTCAACGCGTCTTCGGGGCGAACGCGCGCCGCAAGCTCTGCGAGCGCGCGAAGGATGTTCCGCTTCGTCGCATCGCTGTCGTGGAGCGAGATCACCTCGACGCGCTCGTAGATGCTAAGACTCTCCTGCTGCCGCTTCAACTCCGCGCCGAACTCCTCGGCGTCCGCGACCGCGTACTTCAGGTTGTAATCGGCGTTCGCGTACTTGTTGACGCCGACGGCGAGAATGTACGCAGTGCCCTTTCGTTTGAGCGAGTCCGCGCCCACAATCGTTAGTTCCGCATCGGCGCTCTTCACGTTGTCGCGGTTGAACGCGTAGGCCGTCAGGCGATTCTCTCCGGCGACTATGGGCACGGTAACTTCCAGCGTCGCCCCGGACTTTCCTTCCAGAACGTCGCCGCGCCAAGCCTTGACGAGCGAGCCGTTGCGAAACAGTCGCACGTCGCGCACTCCGCTCCCGCCGCGTCCACTTGTTGCGGCAGTCGGAGCATGCTGCGCGCTCGCGTCCTCCGATACTTCGATGCTCACTTTCACTTCGCGCTCGTTGACAGGCATGGCAGCCGCACCGCTCGTAGATAGATTGATGCGCGGCTGTCGTCGGTCTTTGTCGGAGATGACGCCCGTCGAGCGCGGCGTCTGGCCGGAGAAGATTGCGGGGAGAAGACCGGGGCGGTAGAACTCGTTGAAGAACGCTTCGACCGGCATCACGCGCAAGGGGTCGTCGGCGAAACGCCAGCCCACGCGCGCCCACGCGCTCGGCGAGCCGTCGAAGAAACCTTCGGGCGTGACCACGAGCCAGTCGCCCTCGCCCGCGGCGATGAGCGTGGCGACGAGTTTGCCCGTTGACTTAGAGAAGAGACGTATCGAGCCGTCGCCGTTGACGGACGTTACGAGATAGCCGTTCGGATGAAACGCGACCGAGCCGACCGGGCCTGCGCCGCTGTCGAAAGACAGAAGGCGACGGAGCGCGTGCGCGTCGTAGAGCGCGACGCGCCCTTCGGCGGAGCCGAGCGCGAGAAACTTTCCGGTCGCATCGTAAGTCGGCAGGTGAAAATTGTGGCCGACGTAGACGGACTTGCCGGTCGCGAAGTTGTAGAGCGAGTTCGGCCAGCCGCCCGAGCCGCCGAGGTCTATGGTTGCGACCGTCTTGCCGTCGGGGCCGACGACCCAGTTGTACGGATGGCTTATGTCCTTCGGGTACGGGACGCGCTTCTTGACGCGCTCGCTGCCAAGCTCGCGCATCTCGAACGCGCTCCCCGACTCGCTCTCTCTGTAACCGAACTCATCGAGCTTCAGGAACGAAGGGTCTTTGCTGAGATCGTTGCCGCTGCGCGCGTCCCAAATCTCGAACCTGTTTTTTCCCTCTTCAGTGAACCGCGCGCCGGCCAAGCTCTGGCCTTGCCAGATGAGAATTGCCCTGCCGCCCGCGGTCAACACGGGGTCGAAGCCCTTGCCGCTTTTGACAAGCTGGCCGCCGCGTGCGTCGCGCAGGTTGATCGTCCCCGTCTCGTCCCGCGTCGCGCCCGGCTTAAAGGAGACGAAGCGGCTCGCGTCGGAGTTGAAGAAGAGGAATTTCTCGCCCTCGACGCTGAAGAGTAGCGCGCCGCTCTTCAAGTCCCAGAACCTCGCCGCGACGACCGGGATAAACTGCTCCTCGTCGTCCGCATCCTCGCTCGTCTGCGCGTACTCCGTGGCCGCGATGACTTCGCCGCGCGAGTCGAACTTCAAAGAGCCTAGCACGCCGTACTCGCCCGCGAGACGGCGCGGAGCGTCGGCCTTCGTGTCCCACACGAGCGCGCGCGATTTTTCGCCGTCGGACGACAGGCGCTCGCCGTTCATCCCGTCCGTCCAGTTGGCCGAGCCGACCGTGAACGCGAGATAACGACCGTCGGGGCTGACGGCGACCGCGCCCGTCCCCTTCGCCTTCGTCCCGAATCTCGAAACGGGCTTGTCGGTCGCGGCGTCCCACACCGTCACCTCGTATCCGCTCTTCGTCGCGTACCTCTTCCCGTCCGCCACGGGGACGCGCCCCACATCGCGCGGCCCCTCGCCCGCGCGCGTAAGGCTCTCGCCCTTCGACTCCAGGAAGCTCTTCGGGAACTCGCCGCGCCGCACGAATCCCTTCCAGCCCGCGCCGCCGCCCGACTCGTAGCTCTCGTAGATCATCCTGCGCGTCCGCACGTCCCAGATTCTGATCGTGCCCTGCCAGTCGTCGAACGCGGCGAGGCGCGTGCCGCTCGCGCCGAAGCGCAGCACGGGCAGACCCTTCCCCCAGTTGAAATGCAGCGTCGAGATGAGCCGACCGCTCTCGACGTTCCAGAGCTTGATCTCGAAGCCGAAGCCGCCGCCGTCCGCACCCGTGGCGACGGTCTTTCCGTCGGGACTGACGACCAGCCGCTCAATCGGATGCGAGTGTCCGTTCTGCGTCACCGCGTCCGGCCTCGCCGCGAGAGCGGACGCGGCGGGTTTGCGCGCGGGAGCAGATGAGCGCCTCTGCGAGCGCGCCGCCATTGCGTCGTGACCGACGAGCGCGACGACCAACATCATCAAAAACGCTAACGCGCGCGCACCTCGGCGCGCAGACGATTCGTGTGCGAGTGTTTCCATCAACAGGGGTTTCATCCTTCGTGGCTTCGTCTTCGTTTTCAGCCTTCGTCTTTAGTCTTTCCGTGCGCGCCGCGCATGCGTCAGGCTACGCGGTGATGCTCGACGACTCTCTCGACCGAGCCGTGCCAAGAGCCTTCCCAGTTTCGCAGCGTTATGTCGGCGGGGCAGACGCCCTCAGCGACGACGAGCGCGCTGAGTGGGTCGAGGTAGCCGGCATCTTCGGGCGCGGCTCGCTTCAAGCCTTCGGCGGCGAGCATGACG
This sequence comes from Pyrinomonadaceae bacterium, assembly GCA_035630035.1. Classification (GTDB taxonomy): domain Bacteria; phylum Acidobacteriota; class Blastocatellia; order Pyrinomonadales; family Pyrinomonadaceae; genus QHXN01. The sequence goes on from DASQLL010000488.1 coordinate 5,278, forward strand.
ACTTCGCGTGCTAGTCTGAGAACGACAACGCCCGCGTGACTTGCGGCGAGTCCGTCGCGCGCGACGCGCTCGCGCAAAGTGAGCGCGTCCGCTGCATTGAGGCGCGGCGCAAGTCGCAGCGCTTCGTCGAGCGTCGCCGTGTCGTACAGAATGCCCTTCCAGAGCGCTTGCAGCGCGAGCGTCATCTCCAAGTTGTTGCAGTCCGCGCCGCGCAGCTCGATGTGCTGCTTGAGGCGCGCGTCCGTGAAGATGGTCGTAAGATGATCGGCCCAGTCGCCGAAGACGGGCCGGAGTCCCGCGCGACCGCGCTCAAGAAACTCTCTGAAGCGCACACCCGCGACCGTGCCGAAGTAGCGACCGCCGCGTTGCGCGAAGATCATCGGCACATCGAGCGCGTATGCGACGTAGTCCGCGGGCGCGAAATCATCTCGGAGCGCGGGCGGCGCGAGTCCCGCGCGGTCGGGGTCTGTCGCGAGCCACGCGGCGGCGCGCGTTGACTTGTACCCGGAGGGCCGACCGTTCTCGAACGGGGAGTTTGCGAACATCGCCGTGACGACGGGCGCGAGGCGATTGCCGACGAGAAATTTTTTGGCGAGGTCTTCGGGCGTCCCGTAGTCGAGGTTCGACTGCACGGCGCACGTCCGGCACATCATGTCCCAAGCGCGCGCGCCACGCGCCGCCAAGTAAGGGCGCATCACCTCGTAGCGCATCTTCGGGAACCAGCGCTGCTCCTCGATTGTGCGAAGCGGGTCGAAGCCGACGGCGAGAAAGGCGAGCCGGTTACTCTCCGCAATCTCGCGCAGGCGCGCTAAGTATCGGCGCAGCTCGCGCTCGACATCGGCCAGAGCGCGCTTGGGCGAGCCGGAGAACTCGACCTGCCCGCCCGGCTCGATTGTCAGACGGTTCATCTGCCCGTCGTTAACCTCGATGACCGAGCCGCCCTCGTAGACTATGTCGTTCGACGACGGCGCGAACCCTGCCAGCACGCGCTGCACCTGTGCGGCGTCAATTCGCTCCATCCCGCGCGCGCGGTCGTAACCGAACAGCTCCAGCTCGACGCCGCACATCCACTCCGCGCGCGCCTTCTCGCCGCGCAGAAGGTTCTCGACGAAGAGCGGCACGGACTCCTTCCCAACCGGGTCGGTTAGGAGCGGAAAGCCCTCGCGGCTGCCGTTCGTTTCTAACGAATGCTGACTCATGTGTTACGCGGATTCACAGGATGGACAGGATGAAGAAAACGCGGAAGTCAGAACGATGAACGATGAACTGAAAGACAAGTTGATTTCAATTCATCGTTCAGCGTTCTGACTTCTGACTTTTCTTCCTCCTGTCCATCCTGTGAATCTTTCCTACTTCGCCACTCACCGCGCGACGAAAAGGTTGCTGCTGAAACGCTCGCCCGCGTCGAGCCACGTGCGAGTTAGATCGAAGCCCGTCGCGGCGGCGAGTGCGGAAAGCTCCGCGAGGTCATACTTGTAAGAGTTCTCCGTGTGGATGCGCTCGCCCTCGCGGAAGCCGATGACGAGACCCAGCGCGGCGATGTGGACAACTTGCGCGCGCAGGCTCTCGATGTGCATCTCGACGCGCCCCTCGCGCTCGTTGTAGAGCGCGACGTGGCGGAAGTGTCGGAGTGAAAAATCGGCTTGAAGCTCGCGGTTGATGCGCGCCAGCACGTTCAGGTTGAACGCGGCGGTGACGCCGAGCGCGTCGTCGTAGGCGGCTTCGAGCGTGGCCGGGTCTTTCTTCAAGTCCGCGCCGAGCAGCGCCGCATCGCCCGCGCGCAATCCCGCGCGCAACTTTCGCAGGAAGGCGCGCGCCTCCGTGCGGTCGAAGTTGCCGACGTTCGAGCCGAGGAAGAGGACGAGCGCGCGGGCCTCCGGCTCGAAGTTCTCGCCTATGCGCGGGAGCGCGGCGTCGTAGTCGCCGGCGTAGGCATTCACGCGGAGCGCGGGATACTCTTGCACGAGCGCGTGCGCGCCGTCGGCGAGCGCGGCGGGCGAGATGTCCACGGGGACGTAGACGAGACGGCTCTGCACGCGCAGGAGCGAGGCGACGATGCGTCGAGTCTTGGTCGCGCTGCCGCTCCCCAATTCGACGAGCGTCAGATGCTTGCCGCGCGCGGCCTGCTCGACGATCTCGCCTGCGTGGCGTGCGAAGATTTCGCTTTCGGCGCGCGTCAGGTAGTATTCCGGCAGGAGACAGATTGCGTCGAAGAGCTGCGATCCAAGCTCGTCGTAAAAATATTTCGGGAGAAGAAACTTCGGCGTGGCGGTGAGTCCGCACCGAACGTCGTCCGCCAGACGGTTGCCCGCCCCCGCGCCTTCGAGCCTGTGAATTGTGATGCGCTCGCTCGCTTCGTCGCTCGGTGCGTGCGGCATGCCGGGTTCTCTTTCCCCTTGAGAAGTTCGCACGCCGTTTGCGTTAGCGGCTCGCCGTGGCCGTGGCGCGCGACGTGATTTCCGTTCGCGGAACGACTGTTATAATAACGCATCGAAACTCTTTATCAACCCGCGCCGCGATTGCGGCTTTCAGACTCGGAAGAACCGAAGATGAACGAGCGCGCTGAGCATATCGCACGAATGTTGACCGAGACGCGCGCAGGCACCTTGCGGCTCTTCCGTCTGGCGAGTGAGCCGGAGCTGCGCGAAAGCCCCGGCTTCGGCTACCGGCCCATACTCTGGCATCTCGCGCACATCGGCGTGTTCGAGGCCTACTGGCTGCTCCAAAAAATTCAGGGACTGCCCGCGCCCGACGAGCGTTATGAGCGCGTCTTCGACCCGATAAAGACGCCGCGCGAGGAGTCGAAAAATTTGCCCGCGCGCGGCGAGATGGAGAACTACCTTCGGCGCGTGCGTGAAGGCGCGCTCGCGTGCCTCGAACGCTTCGACTTCGACTCCGCCGATCCGCTGCTGCGCGACGGCTACGTCTTCCGGCTCGTCCTTGAGCATGAGCGTCAACATCAGGAGACGCTCGCATACCTGCTCCAACTGCTCGACCCGTCGAAGAAGCGTTATCCCAACGCGGACGCACAGACCTTTGAGCGCGCGCCGCGCGACCTCGCCGTTCCTACGAAGTCGTCCGGCATGGTCTCCGTCGCCGCGGGCGCGTTCGTGATGGGCGCTGTGTGGGACTCGTTCGCTTACGACAACGAATATCCGGCTCGCGAAGTGTTCGTGCCCGCGTTCAAGTTGGCGCGCGTGCCCGCGACTAACGAGGAGTTCGCACGCTTCGTCGCAGAGGGCGGCTACGAGCGGCGCGAGTTGTGGAGCGAGGAGGGCTGGCACTGGCGCGAGAAGGAGAGTTGGACGCGCCCGCTCGACTGGCGGCGCGAAGGCGCGGGCGGCTGGAGCGCGCGGCGCATGTTTGAAGAGGGCGCGCTCGAAGCCGATCATCCCGTCACAGGCGTCAGTTGGCACGAGGCAGAGGCCTACGCGCGCTTCGCCGGCAAGCGTCTGCCGACCGAGGCCGAGTGGGAGAAGGCCGCGTCTTGGGACGGCGAGCGCAAGCGACGCTTCGCGTGGGGCGATGAAGAGCCGACCGATGCGCTTTGCAATTTCGGCATGACGCGCTGGGGCACGACTCGCGTCGGCAGTTTCCCGGCGGGCGCATCTCCTACGGGATGCCTCGACATGAACGGCAACGTCTGGGAGTGGACTTCGACGCCCTTCGACGGCTTCCCCGGCTTCGAGCCTTTCCCTTACCCGGAATATTCCGAGACGTGGTTCGACGGCGACCACCGCGTCCTCAAGGGCGGCTCGTGGGCGACGAGCGCCTCCGTCCTGCGAACGTCCTTTAGAAACTTCTTCCGACGACACTTCCGAATCGCCTTCGCGGGCATACGCTTGGCCGAGGATGCTTAAATTATCGCATGCTACAATGCGGACGAATTGAATGGCCTTAGGCGCGGGGGAACTGTGAGGGCGAAGAGATTAAAAGATTTGAAGGAACTCAAGATCGAGCGTCCGCCGAAGATCAGGTTATCTCCTGAAGAGTCTCTGAAGCGAACGAAGGAGTTCGACAAGAGAAAGGATCAATTCATTGCCACTGTCCGAAAAGACAAGAGTTGAAGTCTTCCTTCCCGATCTAAACTATTGAGCGGCGAGAAGCGCATAAAGAGAGGAGCAGTAAGTGAGTACCGAAGAGAGAGTCGCACAACTGGAATCCGCCTTCGTGACGCTCACGCGGCTCGTGCAGAGCCACGGCGAGCGCTTCGACACGCACATGGACTGGATTAACCAGCTCGGAGCGTCGCAGGCAGATTTGACATCGGCGCAGGCAGACTTGGCGGCGGCGCAGGCAGACTTGGCGGCAGCGCAGGCAGACTTGGCGGCAGCGCAGGCAAACAGCGAACAGAAGATCGCCGCGCTCGTTGACGCGCAGATTCATACGGAAGAGGCGTTGCAGCGACTCGCCGAAGCGCAGAGGCGCACGGACGAGGCGTTGAGCGCGCTCGCCGACGCGCAGAGGCGCACCGACGCCGCGCTCGCCGAGCAAGGCGAGCGTACCGACGCACGGATTGACCGACTCGCCGAACTGGTCGAGCGGGTGGCCGCTCGCATTACCCCGGACGCGCCATGAGTTAAGAGCCGCGGAAATCACCGCCGTTCGGATTCAAGGTCGAGCTTGATACGAAGGTCGAGGCGAAAGGGTAAGTGAATGAATCTCTGGCGCAGATACCCGACCGTTTACGAGATCAACACTTGGGTCTGGCTTAGCGAGTTGAGCGGGGCGCAAGGGACGGCGTTGACGCTCGCCGACGTGCCGCAGCAAGAGCTTGAGCGGCTTGCACGCTACCGCTTCGACGCCGTGTGGCTGATGGGCGTGTGGCGACGAAGCTTGGGCGCGCGTCAAATCTCGCGCACGAATCCTGCCTTTCGCGAAGAGTACGCGCGCACCTTGCCCGACTTCACGGACGAGGACATCGTCGGCTCGCCCTACGCGATAAGCGACTACAGTGTTGACCCCACCTTGGGCGGCGACGAGGGGCTTGCCTCTTTGCGCGCGCGCCTCGGCGAGATGGGTTTGCGTTTGATTCTGGATTTCGTCCCGAACCACTTGGCGATAGATCACCGTTGGGTGACGGAGCATCCCGAACGTCTCGTGCAGGGCGACGCGGAGAAGCTGGAGCTAGAGCCGCGAAACTATTTTCGCGCGGGGCGCGGCGAAGAGGCGCGCGTTCTCGCGCATGGGCGCGATCCGTACTTCGACGGCTGGCCCGACACGGTGCAGCTCGACTACCGGCGCGCTGAGACGCGCGAGGCGTTGACCGAAACGCTTCTCTCCGTCGCCTCGAAATGCGACGGCGTGCGCTGCGACATGGCGATGCTGCTCACCCGCGACATCTTCAAGCGCACGTGGGGCGGCGAGTTCGAGCCTGCGGGCGCACAGTTCTGGCCCGAAGCAATCGGCAGGGTCAAGGCTGAGCATCCAGACTTCCTCTTCATGGCCGAAGTCTACTGGGACATGGAGTTCGAGTTGCAGCAGCAGGGCTTCGACTTCTGTTACGACAAGCGACTCTACGACCGCCTGCTCCACGACGACGCGACGGACGTTCGCGGGCATCTGCACGCCGGCATGGATTATCAGAGCGGCCTCGCGCGCTTCGTCGAGAACCACGACGAGCGCCGCGCGCAGGAAGCCTTCGGGCACGAGCGCTGCCCCGCCGTGTCCGCGCTCGTGCTAACGCTCCCCGGCCTGCGCCTGCTGCACGAGGGTCAGTTGGAAGGCCGTAGCACCAAGCTCTCCGTCCACCTCGGACGACGACCGCGGGAGCCGCTTGACGCGGAAGTGGAGCAGCGCTACCGTCGCCTGCTCGACGCGCTCGCGCACGAGGTCTTTCACGAAGGCGACTGGCGACAGATCGAGCCGCGCGAGGCTTGGGGCGATAATCAGAGCCATCGGAATTTCGTTGTGAGCCTCTGGTCGTCGGGCGAAGAGTTGCGCCTCGTCACGGTCAACTTTTCAAACGAGCGCGCGCAATGTTACCTGACGCTCGACGTGCCGGATTTGGCCGGACGCTTCTGGCTTCTCGACGACCAACTGAGCGACGCGCATTACCTGCGCGACGGCGACGCGCTTGTGTCATCCGGCCTCTACCTCGACGTTCCCGCCTACGGGCATCATCTTTTCGAGATAACGCCGCAGTGAGCGGGGCGTAAACGCGAGCGTGAGCGAGCGTGTCACAGGCGATGGTGACACGCTCGCTCACGCTCGCGTTTACGCCCAAAAGCCCCGCCCGGCGGCAACTTCCCGTAAACATTACGCGGCGCGCGCGCGTATTAGACGGCGAGTCCGGGCATTCCAGCTTTTCCGACTAATCAGCAAAAGAGCTTTTATGAAAACGCTTTACACCTTCTACGCCGACGCCGCGCGCATCGCCCTCCAGTCCATTTTCGCGCACAAGCTGCGCGCGTTTCTGACGCTCATAGGCATCATCATCGGCGTCGCCTCCGTGGTCATCGTCGGCGCGGCCATATCGGGCCTGAACACATACGTCATGGAAAAGGTGACGGCTGTGCTGGGCGTCAACCACTTCATGATCGCGCGCATGGCGCATCAGGGCGAACTCTCAGAAGAAGCGTGGGAGAAGATGAACCGCCGCAACAAGCGGCTTGAGCTTGAGGATTACGAGTGGGTGCGCGACTACTGCGTCGCATGCTCGGAGGTCGGCGCGCAGTTGCAGAACCGTACTGACCTCAAGCAGGACGGCGAAGAGCTGTTCGGCGTTCAGGTTCAGGGCGTGACGCCCAACATGCAGTCAATCGAGGACAAGACCATTGCCGACGGGCGCTTCATACTGCCGCAGGAGCTTGAGACCGCCGCGATGGTCATGGTCATCGGCGACGAGGTGAAAGAGAAATTCTTCCCCGGACAAGACGCGATAGGCAAGACCTTGAACGTGCGCGGGCTGCCGCTCACAATCATCGGCGTCGAAGAAAAGCGCGGCTCGATGCTCGGCCAGTCGTTCGACAAGCAGTTGTACCTGCCGCTCACGACCTACCGCAAAATCTTCGGCGGACGCCAGAGCTTACAGATTCACGGCAAGGCCGTTTCGCGCGAAAAGTTCCAGACGGCGATAGAGGACGCGCGCACGGCGCTTCGCAACAAGCACAAGCTCAAGGGCAACGAGGATGACGACTTCGGACTCGTCAACACGGGCGATCTCGCGGGCGAGGTTGACTCGCTGACGGGCGGCATCGCCGCGGTCGTCGTGCCCATCACGTTCATCTCGCTCGTCGTCGGCGGCATCGTCGTGATGAACATCATGCTGGTGTCCGTCACAGAGCGCACGTTCGAGATAGGCCTTCGCAAGGCTCTGGGCGCGACGCGCAAGCAGATGCTCTTGCAGTTCATGATCGAGTCGTCGGTTTTGACGACGTGCGGCGGCATACTCGGATTCCTTCTGGCGGTCGCGCTGACGTGGGTTATCGCCATCGCGACGGGCTGGACGATGACTGTGACGTTCATATACGTCCTGCTCTCCATCGGCGTCTCCGGCGGCATAGGGATGATCGCGGGCATCTATCCGGCGTTCAAGGCTTCGCGGCTCGACCCCATCGTCGCGCTCGCAAGAAAATAAGAGACGTAAATGGTAAATGGTAAATGGTGAATAGAAACTGCGCTTTCGGCGTGAATGTTTAGCTCAAGCCGCAGATCGTTCAATCACCATTTACCATTCACCATTTACCATTTACTAAAGCTATGAAATTCAGTATCGCCAGATTCGTCCCCGTCGAAATCTTCCGCATGGCGTTCGATAGCTTGCGGGCGCACAAGTTTCGCAGCTTCCTGACGACGCTCGGCATCGTCATCGGCGTGGCGGTCGTCATCGTCATCGCCTCGCTCCTGACGGGCGTGCGCCAGAGTATCGTGCAGGTCGTCGAAGAGTTCGGCACGAACAACATCTACGCCTTCCACCTCTCCACGGGGCCGAGTCTGGGGCCGCGCGACGCGGCGGAGCGACAGCGCAAGCCTCTGACGCGCGAGGACGGCGAGGCGATAGCCCGCATGGCCCCCGCGGTCGAGACGGTCGCGCCCGATCTTTTCGTGTCTTGGTGGGACTCGACGATCACGTACAAGGGCACGAACTACAGGCGCGGCGGCGTAGAGGGCGTGACGGCGAACTACGCTGCGGCCACGAACGTCTCCATTCGCGACGGGCGGTTCATCACGGAGACGGACGACACGAACCGGCGCAACGTGATGGTCATCGGCGTCAACGTCGTGGACGCGCTCTTTCCCGGTAGAGAGGGCGAAGCCGTGGGCACGGAGGTCAAGCTCGGCGGTCGGCCCTTCGAGATAATCGGCGTGCTTGAGAAGCGCAAGAACGCCATCTTCGGAGAGAACGACGAGGACAACGCCATCTACATCCCCTTCCGAACGGCGCACGAGGTCTCGCCCGGCAGCGAGTACGTGATGCTCGTCATACAGGCCAAGTCCGGCAAGCTCCGCGAGGCTCTGGATCAGGTGGAGGAAGTTCTGCGGCGGCGGCGCGGTGTGAAGTTCAACCAGGCGAACAATTTTGACCTCGGAACAGCCGACAAGATCGTCTCGCAGTTCGACAGCATCACGGCCATGATCGGCATCTTCGGCATCGCGCTCTCGTCGGTCGGCCTGCTCGTCGGCGGCATAGGCGTGATGAACATCATGCTCGTCTCCGTCACCGAGCGCACGCAGGAGATCGGCATACGCAAGGCCATCGGCGCGCGCCGCCGCGACATCGTTTTGCAGTTCCTCTACGAGGCGATGACGCTGACATTTTTAGGCGGAGTCATCGGCGTCCTCTCCGCAATCGCCATCAGCAAGATCATCGCGTTCATACTGCCCGCGTTGCCCTCCGCGGTGCCGCTCTGGGCGGTAATCGCGGGGCTGCTCGTCTCCGTCTTCGTCGGCCTCGCCTTCGGCGTCTGGCCCGCGCGCAAGGCATCAAGGCTCGATCCGATTGAGTGTTTGCGGTACGAGTGAGCAGGTGCGCGGTAACGTAGAAGTCACCGCCAGTGTTGCGCCCCGGCAGGGGCGACGGAAATTAGCCGGGGGTGAGCTTGAGGCGTGAGCCGCAGGCGAACGACGAAGCAAGCCCCCGGAAACGTATCCACCAAAAACCTCACGCGCCCCGGCAGGGGCGCAGGAGCGTGCCATGTCTTCAACTCACCTGAGCCTGCATTATCATCTCATCTTCAGCACGAAGAATCGTCGCCCACTCATCGCCAACGATTGGCGCGGGCGACTGCACGCATTCCTCGGCGGGGCAGTCCGCAACACGGGCGGCATCCCGGAAGCAATCGGCGGAATGGACGACCACGTACACCTGCTGGTTGGCCTTCGCGCAAATCACACGCTCGCCGACATACTGCGAGACATCAAGAGCGCGTCTTCACATTGGGCACACGAGACGATGGGCGAGCGCGATTTCGCTTGGCAGGACGGGTACGGCGCGTTCACCGTTAGCGCATCGCAAATCGGTCGGGTGAAAAGTTACATCGCGCAACAGGAGAGGCACCACAGGAAGTTGTCGTTTCAGGATGAGTACGTCGAATTCCTCAAACAGAGTGGCGTCGAATACGACGAGCGGTTTTTGTAGTGAGTCGAGTCTGTCGCCCCTCCGGGGCTTTGGAATTTTTTGCTTGTTGCACCGGGGGCTCGCGTCGGCACTACGCTTCGCTTCGTGCCTTCGGCTCACCCCCGGCTAATTTCCGACGCCCCTGCCGGGGCGAAAACGCGCCTGCCTCTTCCCCTTTTAACCTTTTGCCCGCTCTCCTATTTCTTCTGAATCTCTTTCAATAGCTCCTCGCGGAAGTAGCCCGCCGGGATCGTGCCCTGACGCATGAAGAGGAGGTGGAACGCTTTGGGCGCGAACCCCGCGCCGAGCTGTTTCGCCGCCTCCGCGCGCAAGGCGAAAATCTGATCCTTGCCGAGGCGATATGTAATTGCCTGCGTGGGCCACTTGGAATAACGGAAGATGGCGCGCTCCGACGAGTCGCAGCTCGCGCGCTTCGAGTCGGACTTGTTAGCGTCCGAACATTTGCCCGGCTGGAAGTCAACTATCTCGGAGAAGAGGTCAACCGCCTCGCCGAACGACATGCGCCCCGTGTGGATTCCTGTGTCAACGCGCACGCGAAGGTCTCGGTAGAGCTTGCCTTGAAGTTGATAGAGGCGCTCCTCCGGCGTGTAGAAGCCTTCGGGCGCACCCGGCTGAGCTTCGGCCATCAGAGCCTCGGAGTAGAGCGCCCACCCTTCGGCGGCCATCGAGTCCTCCCACATCGAAGAAGAGTCTTCGACCGCGCCGGGCGTGAGCCAACGCACCCCCGCGATCTGGTCGCGGTACTGCGTCATGACTTTGTAGTGCCAGTCATGCCCCGGAAAGCCTTCGTGCGCGGCGAGGTCTGCGAGCGCGGCGCGGTTGTTCTCCTTGAGAACCGCGGGGTCGTTCGTCCCCGACGTGGTGACGTAGAAGCGGCCCACGCCGCTCTGCTTGAAGGGAGGCGCAGGGTAGTATGCCGCGCCGTCAATCGAGGCACGAAGCGGCGGCGGCGTCTCCACAACGTCGAGCTTGTAGTCGGCGGGCACGTCGAACACTCCGGTCTTGCGCGCGTAGTCAACCAGCCTGACGCCAGCCTCCTTGTACCACTCGACCATCTCGGCGTCGGTCTTCGGGTACTCCTTGCCAAGCTCGTCGAAGACCGCGCGCACGGCCTGCATGCCGTCTTCGGGGAGCTTGAGAGTGCGCTTCTCGCCGATCTTGCGCGCAAGCTCGACCATCTGCTTGCGCGTGTCTTCGACGATGGGCCAAGACTCTTCGTAGAGCTTGGCGGCGGTCGTGTCCATACGCAGGTTGTTCTTGATCGCCCAGTCGTACTCGGCCTCGCCGAAGGCGTAGCGGTCGGCGGAGAACTGCGACTTAGGCAGGAGACCGTCGGGCGCGTCGGGCGCGGCGTCGAAGAAAGTAGTGCGCGCGAACTCGGCGAACTTTTTGTAAGCGTCCGAGGCGGCCTGCGACGCCTGCTTAACTTGCGTCAGCAGTTGGTCGCTCGCTTCGCCCGCGGCGAGACGTTCCTGCGCGAGCTTCGGCAACTCCTCCGCGAAGTATTTGGCGTCGGCCTCCGCGGTCTTGACGCCGTCGCGCCGTAGCATGCGCGGGTCGGCAGTGTTGCCTGACTTGACGCCCGCCTGTAACTGCTCCTGCGCGACCGTGAGGAAGCGCGGGATGTCTGCGAGGCGGCTCGCTACCAGACGCCACTCTTCGGGCGTGCCGTAAGATTTTTCGCCCGTCTGCGTCATGCCCTGCAACTGCCAGTCAATCGCGCGGAAAGGCTCGCTCACGTATGTGTCAACGGCGCGCTCCTGATAGCGGCGCGTCTGGTGTTGGCGCAGAAGGAACGCTATCTGCGCGAGCGCGACGTTGCGGTCAATGCGGCGCGTGGGGCTTAGCGTCTGCGCGTCAATGCCTTCAAAAGCCTTCTGCGAATCGGCGAGCCAGCGGTCTTCTTCCGTGAGCGCGGCAGCCGAGTGGTCGCGGAGTTTCCCGTCAACCTCTTTGAGCGAAGGGTCAAGCCCCGCGCCGCCGAGGTACGTGTTGACGGTTGGGTTGCGGCGCAGGAACTCGACGACGTATTTGTCGTGAACCGCTTTGAACGCCTGATCGCCGCCGCCGCTCTGCGTCGCATTGGTCGTGGCCGTGTTCTGCGTCTGCTGTGTGACGCACGCGCCGGTCAGAAGAACTGCCAAAAGCAGGAGTAGTTTTTTCATTCTCTCGCCTCTCGGTTGTCGCTCGTTTCGAGTTTTGTTCGGGTGAATTTTTGTTTGCTTGCGCTCGAGAGATTAACGCCCGCGCATGCCGCGCCGCAAGCGTCGCGCCCGTTGCTGTTCCGGCTTAACTAAATCAGAACGCTCAAGATGGAGACACAGGAAAGCGTTGATCCACGAAAACACACGAAGCAGCACGAAACAAAGCGAGATGATTTCGTGCGTTCGGCTTCGTGTGTTTTCGTGGATGAGTCTTTTCCGTCTGCCCTCATGTTCTAAGTTTCAATTTGGAGCGGCGTGGCCCTCAGGCAGCACGCTTGTTCGGTCTCGCGCGCATCCGTTAAACTCGCAGGGATTTTTACTCGACACCGAATTTTAAGAAAGCTTCTTGATGAGCGAACTGAACGAACGTCGCTGGGCGGTGATAAGCGAGCGCGGGCGCGAGGCCGAAGGATTACCTTACGCCGAGGCGCGCTCGCTCGCGCAAAGCTTGCGCGGCGAGAAACTGAGCGGCCTGTGCGTCGTCACGGACGCAGCGGCGAGTTACCTGCCGCCCGCGAAAACGGAGAAGAAAAAGAAGTCAGGCGGCAACAACGCGAAGCGGAGGAGTGACGACAAGAAGAAAGGCGCAGCGCCGAATAGCCCCGGCAGGGGCTGAGGAAATTAGCCGGGGGTGAGCGAGTCCGAAGCGAGCCGTAAGGCGAGCAAGGGACGAAGCCGAAGCCCCCGGAACGGGACACACAAAAATTACCCCGCCCCGGCAGGGGCGGCGGAAACAACACACGTCATCGTTCGTGTCGGTGTTCCGCCGCCCCTGCCGGGGCGGTTTTTTAATTCGTGTCGCTTCCGGGGGCTTCGGCTTCGATGCTCGCTGCCGCTCGCATCTACGGCTCACCCCCGGCTAATTTCCTCAGCCCCTGCCGGGCTGTTCTCGTCTCACTCGCGCCGTCGTTAATTCTGTTCCTCCTGCGGAGGCGGCGGGGCGGGGCGGCGCATGCGTCGCTGGCCGGCGGGGCCGCGGCTATCCTTGATGGTGTAATCCGAAGGGATTTGGAAGAGCGCAGCCGAAGGCTCGACGCGCTGTATGTTTGTGAGCTTGTAGGTTGTCTCGCCGAAGCGCGGGTCGCTGTGGCGCGTCATCACAATCACCTGAAGCTCCGGCGAGTACCAGCGCTCGTTGACGATCTGAATCGGCTGCTCGTTGCCGATCTCACCCGCGGGGATGGTCGTCGTCGTACGCGAGCCTTCGGCCTGCACGCCCTCGATGTTGCGCGCCTCAAGCTTCTCGGACTTCTTCTCTGCCTTCGACGAGTGTCGGAAGAACTGAACGTCCGCCGCCGCGCCCGGCTCGCCCGGAGGCGGAGTCTGGATGGTGAAGTGGAAGCCCTCGTCGCCCTCCTTCTTCTCGCGCATGCGCGCGTGGCTCTCCACCGAGAGCTTTCTTTCGGCCTCTTGCTTCGCGGCCCCGTCGCTGCTCTCGGACTTGAAACGGAACTCCATGCGCGGGAGCTTGCGCGCGGTCTTCGAGCGCGGGTCGAGTATGTAGTTCGCGCCCGCCACGGGGTCGTTGATGAAGAAGGTCTGCGGCGGGTCGCCCTGTGCTGCGTAAGGCCCTATCGAGCCGAGCGACTGGTCGCGGCGCGTGCGCCCTTCCGAGTCGCGATAGACCTGCGCTGTGTTCTTGTGAACGATGCGGTTGCCGTCGGCGAGCGCATGCACGCTCTCGGTGACGGCCTGCGCCGAGTAGGGCGCACCCTTAACGACCTTGCCGTTGAAGCTCATTTCGGTGGCGAGGAAGACGAAGTTGTCGCCACGCATCTCGACGCCTTCGCCCGGAGGAGGCGTCGGCCCGTCCGGCCCCTGACGCTCGATGATTACGTCGCGCTCGACCGTAGGAGGCGGCCCAGTCCTTCTCACCTTCACATCCTGCGCGCAAACGCCGAGCGCGTTACCCGCGAGCGCGAGCGCGAGCGTGAAGCCCATCCATTTCTTCTGCATGACTTACGGTTTCCTTTCGTTACGTTTCCAAAGTTTTGATTGCCCTTAATTTCGCGAAGCTAATCCGAATTGATTGGCAAGCTGCTACAGCGCCGGGGCGGCGGCGCGAAGGGCCGCAACTCACGCGGAGGGAGTGCGTGCTGATCAATGAGACCCGCGCGTCGCGCCGCCCCCGGCACTGTTCCCGTCAGCGCACGAATCGAATCGCGCGCGCAAGTCCGTCCTCGCCGAGCAGTACGTCTGCCTTGACGCGCCCGCCCGCGCGCTCCGCGTTGATCGGCAGCCCGAAGCGTTCGAGCGCGGAGCGCGGCAGCTCTATCCTTACGAGGTGGCCGCCCTCGCCCTGCGTGAATCGCTCGCCCTGCATCAGAGGGATGAAGTCGGTCGTGACCTCCTCGCTGCTGCTGCTCGCCGTCTGTGCGAGGCCGCGCTGAGTTTGAGAGCCGCGCACGTCGCTTCTGCTTAAGCCGGCGTTCATCCCTTGCACGGGGCGATTCGGCTGGCGACGCGGGACAGACGCGCGCAAAACATTTTCGTCAGCGACCGGCAGAGGCGTTGACGATGCTGCCGCGACCGAGGACGAAAGCGTTTGTTTATCCTTCTGCGTTGCGGTTTCAATCGTGCCGGTTGTCGCGGCGACTTGTTCTTGTCCGGTGGTTTGATTTCCAGTAACCGCGACGTTTGTCTTAGTCGCGATTGGCGGGATGAGCATGAAGAGCGCGAGCGCGGCAGCCGCGGCGAGCGATGCGACCGCGACCGTCCTCATCCAAGACCACGGCCTATCTATTGTCTCGTCGGCAAGCGGCGCGACGCCCACGCGCGACGCGGCGCGCGCACGAAACGCTGCGAGCAGCGCGGCCTCGACTCGCGCGGGCGCTTCCATGTCTTTGGTATCGGCGGCCAGCACGCGAAGGCCCGACGTGAGCGCGCGCTCGTCCGCGAGCCGCGCGGCGCAACGCGTGCAGGCGCTTTCGTGCGCGAGCGCCGTCTCTCGCTCTCGCGCGTCCATCAGCGCGCCGCGCGCCAGTGCGTTAATGTTGCTTTCAAAGTCCTGACAGTTCATGCGAAACACCTCGCCGTCCTCAAAGCCTGCGCCGTCCCTTCCTTACCGCCGACCGCCGCGCCGCCCTCGCCCGCCGCCTCCGACTCGCGCCTGCGCGCGCCGCGCAACTTCTCCGCGAGCATCGCCCGCGCGCGGTGCAGGCGCGAGCGCACAGTCCCGACCGCGCAACTCAAAGCGGCGGCGGCCTCCGCGTAGCTCATCTCTTCAAGCTCGCACAGCACGAGCGCCTCGCGGTAATGCGGAGGCAGCGCAAGCACAGCCTGCCGTAGCCCCTCGACCTGCTCGCCTCGCGTCAGATCGCCGAGCGGGTCGTCGTGCGCGATTAGATTCTCGTGCGGCGCGACTGGCGAATCGTCCGCGTCGTCGCCGTCGAACCGGACGAGGCCGCGCTCGCGCTCGAATGCGCGAAGGACGTGGTTGCGCGCGATGCCGTAGAGGTACGCGCTCAGAGACGCGCGCGACGAGTCGAAGTTCGCGCCGTCGCGCATCAAGACCATGAAGACTTCCTGCACGATGTCTTCGGCCAGAGCCTCAGACCCGCTCATGCGCAGCGCGAATCGGTAGACGCCGCCCTGCCGACGCCTGTAAAGCGTCGTGAAAGCCTCCTCGTCTCCGGCCAGCATCAGCCGCAGCAGCTCAGCGTCGCCTGCGTTTTGAGAAGCCGACATTCTCCGCTCCGAAATAATTTGGAAGACCACCGCGGACACTGTAGATTCGCGCCGGGCGGGGGGAAAGTTCCAGAAAACATAAGGCGCGGCAAAAATAGAAGCAAGTCAATAAGGTGGAGGCTTTCCACACAAGGAACTCTTGCGGAAAATTCCTACCCATACAGCGGTCAGGCGTCCTCGACGAGAAAGCCTAAGAATTATTGCCGTCTATAATGTAGTTATACTGCGCGGTGCGGCATAACACTGTAATTTAGGGTGTTATGCCGCACCGCACGGTATAATCAGATGTTAGATGGCTTCTACTCTAAGGTTCTCTCAACTCCATTGAAAGCTACATTATGCCAGAACATAAATTAGAGGCGGGTAAACAGATCATTGAAGGGTTGTTCCATCTCGGTGAAGCTTTAGGATACGTGGTAGAGAAAGAGTTGCCGGTCGAAAGGAATAAAAAGAATCCTCCAGCGATAGATGTAGCGTGGTTATCAGAAAAGGGGCAAGAGTTCCCTCTGATGATTTTTGAAGTTGAAAGTAAAGTTACAAACGCTATTGCCAGTAATCCAGCCAAAGTTTTCGGGAAACCTAATCAGTCATTTGAAAAACCCTTATTCTTCTTTCATGTCATGGTATCCGGTGGGCAAGATACCTCACGTGTTGATGACCTCCGTCGCTTATTTGGCTCTCACAATTATCGGGCGTATGAACTGGCGAGCGGCAAAACCACAGAGCTTGTTATGGATATTCTCGGACAACATAGACGATTAACGCGGGAGATAGATTTGATAGGCGTTACAAAAGTTCTGAAATCGCAGTTATGGAAAGACGCTAACCTTTCGGAGATTATTCAACACATTGAGAATATAGGTTTTGAGAGGGGACATGGAACTTTTTTACTACGGTACGCGGTATTATCGAGAAGCAATCCCGAATTCCGACAACACTTCATTCGTTATCTCTCGGCGCGTGAATCTGCCCTACCTTATATTGAAGAAGATGACCGGTACGAATCGTGGATAGGAAGCTGGTGGGCGGCTCCAATCCATCTAGGCATCCTTGTGCTTTCATCAGACGGGTTTGAAAGAAAGAAGTTCTTTTACGAAAGACTAATGAATTGGCAAAAGGACACTTTGTATGGCACGAAGATTGGGCCTCATCTTGGGTTAGATCGTGATTATACTCAAGCCATTTTAGGATTTGCTCCGCCATATTGGGCGCTTATAGCTATCTTGATGCATGACTTACCGGAAGCCGTTAAATATATTGCTGAGCAATGCAAATTAATTCTATTGGAGATTGAATCTGGGCCGTTAAAATATTCCTTCTTCACAGCCCTGTGGTTATTACATATCTCAGCATCTTCTGAATTGTCCTTAGAGTGCTTTGAGTACGCCCGCAATTTCATAAATAGTAATGGCGGAATTCCCGAGGACTTTCTGTATTGTCCAAAAGGCTATTTAGAACTTGAAGTTGAGGATAGAAACAGTGATTGGTTATTGAGTAGCAACTCTGAGTTTAGACCTGTTCCAGATGTCGATGAATTTAAGATCGAGTTAGCGGGTGCTCATAACAAAAGTGCCGACTTTCAAGTAGAAGCAATCTCATTGGCTCAAGATGTATTGCTAGATCATGGGATGCCGCTTGAATGGTCGCCAAAGCTAACACAATTGCTGCAAGGGTGAGATGCCATCTAACAATGGCATTCACCCGACGCCCCATCAGCATGCCTCTCATGTACGTTGAATAGGGGCGCGGGTGATGCCGAGCGTTAGATGGCTACACGAAAACTATGAAGGTGATTCGTTGGGCGAGCAGTGTTAAGAATGCCCTCTGGCGCGGAGTGTTCCCGCACGAGTTGTCTTTTTTCCTTGACCTCCCTTGGCGATACATTACGCTCTCGCCTCGAAAGCTCGTCGCACGCCTCGCGCTTGACGCGACGAGCCGTGTGCTTGAAGTTGGCGCAGGCTCCGGCTTCTACAGCGTCGAAGTCGCGCGCAGTGTTCCGAACGGGCATCTTGAGTTGTTGGACTTGCAGCCAGAGATGCTGAAGAAGGCCCGCCGGAAACTAGAAGCGGAGGGATTGCATAACGTCGGATACACGCTCGCGGACGCGGGAGAATTACCGTTCAAGGAAGACTCCTTCGACGCGCTTTTTCTCGTCGCAGTGTTGGGGGAAGTGTCGAACCGGAAAGCCTTCTTGGGCGAAGCCCGTCGCGTCTTAAAGCCTGAAGGCTTGCTTTCCATCAGCGAGCATCTTCCAGACCCGGACTTTTCAACGTTCGCCAAAGTCAAATCGCTCGTCGAAAAAGAGGGCTTCAAGTTTGTCGAGCGTTACGGCGGGCGTTGGAGCTATACCGCGAACTTCAAGAAGCCGGAGGCGACGCGTTCAAACATCCCGCTCCTACGGAGCTAACTCCTCAAACAGATTCTTACGCTTCCCGCTTTCTTTCACGTTTAACTTCACAGACGATCCGGCATGTCGGCGACGACGTAGGCCATCACCGCCATCGCGGCGACGCAGGCGGCAAGCTCCTGCGGGTTGACCTTGTCGAAGGTGTCTGCGTGGGTGTGGTGTATGTCGAAGTAGTGCGTGCCGTCAACGTTGAGCGACGCGCCCACGACGCCCTCCCTCACGATGGGGCCGATGTCCGCGCCCCCGCCGTCCGCTGCTATGTTATCGGCTCGGATGCCGCTCAGAAGTTTCGCTATCTCGATGAAGTCCGCGCGCGCCTGTGGCGTCGCCTTCTCGTCGAGGCCGAAGCCCGTGGGACGGAAGACGCCGCTGTCGGACTCGATGGCGAGGACGTGCTTTGCAAGCTCCGACTTGTGCGCGTCGCGGTATGCGTTGCCGCCCCGAAGGCCGTTCTCCTCGTTCGTGAACAGCACGACGCGGATCGTGCGGCGCGGCCTGAGGCCCAGCTCTTTGAGAAGCCGCACTACTTCCCAAGAGACGATGCAGCCGCCGCCGTCGTCGTGCGCGCCTTGCCCTACGTCCCAAGAGTCGAAGTGCCCGCCGATGACCACGACCTCTTCGGGCTTCTCGCGCCCCTTGATCTCCGCGATGACGTTTGCCGATTCCGCATCGGGCAGAAACTTGGCTTCCATCTTCAGGTGAAGCTGCGGGCGCTCGCCGCGCTCGTGCATGCGCTGCAAAAGCTCCGCGCCTTCGATTGTGACCGCCGCCGCCGGAATCTTCGGCTGGTCGTCACTGTAACGAAGCGTGCCCGTGTGCGGCGTCTGTAAACTTACAGGCGTGACCGAGCGGACGATGGCGGCGACCGCGCCATACTTGGCCGCGCGCGACGCGCCGCCGCCCCGGTACGCGACCGTAGCGCCGTAGTTCGTGAACGGAACGTTGTAGACGACTATCTTGCCGCGCACGCGCTCGCCTAACGCTTCAAGCTCGTCGAAACTTCGGACGACGACCGCCTCCGCCGTCAAGCCTTCGGGCGGCGTCCCCGTGCTGTTGCCCAAGCCCAGCATCGGAAGACTCTTGCGAACGGGCGAGACCAATTCGAGACTTTCCGCGCCGCGAGACCAGTGCGGCACCATAACCTTCTCCGCGCGCACGTTGTCTAAGCGGTCGCGCTTCATTTCGGCGACGGCCCACTCGACGGCGCGCTCCAAAGCTTCCGACCCGCTCAGTCGGTGGCCGATGCGGTCTGTGAGCCATGCGAGCCGACGATATGCCATGTCGCTTGTCAGCGCCGCGCCGATGATGCGCGACGCGCGCTCGCGGTACTCCTCGATCTTCACGCGCGGCGGCGGCAGAGGTATGGGCGGCGCTTGCGCGACGGCGGCCTCGCCCTGACGCGCGGCGTTCGGCGCCGCGGGTTGCCCAGCGGGCGGCGTGGCGGTCTGTTGCGCGAAGACGGGGATGAGTAGAAGCGCGAGCGCGAGAAGCGTTGTCGAGAATCGTTGCACGGCGAGAGTTGCCTCCGTGATTCAATGTAGTGATGGAAGAAATATTAACAGGGATGGACAGGAGGAAGGAAAGTCAGAAGTCAGAACGATGAACGATGAACTGAACTCAACTTGTCTTTCAGTTCATCGTTCATCGTTCTGACTTCTGCGTTTGTCTTTATCCTGTCCATCCCTGTTAAATTTTTGTTCGGCCAAAGACAAGAGCCATACGAAAGCTCGTCTAAAAATTGGACGAGCGTCGCTCGTCGCCTTCCTCCGTGCTGTAGAGCGGCGCGTACTCGCCTGTCTCTTCCGCAGTCTTCAGCTCGTCTTTCAACTCCGCGATGCGGCGCGCGACCGCTTGAAATTCTTCGGCGTCGAACTGTTCAGGCTCGCCCGTGAGCTTGAGCGCGGAGTCCATGCGGCGGCCAGCCGCGCTCAGCGCGCGTGCGCTCAGGCGTTTTTCTTTGACGGCGCGCGCAAGCTCGTCGCGTGCGGCGACGAAGTTCGCCTCCTGCTCGCAGATCAAGACCATGTCGGAGCCTGCCTCGATAGCGCGCAGAGAGGCTTCGGCCACGGAGAGCGTCTGCACGACCGCGCCCATCTCCATGTCGTCTGTGATGACGAGGCCGTCGAACTTCAGAATACGCCGGAGCAGGCGCGTCGTAACGTTGCCGCTTATCGTCGCGGGAAATTCGTGCAAGCCCTGTATGGTCGGCGGGTCGCCCTTCTCTCGGAAAAGGTCTTGCAGGAACTCGGAGATGTCTGGGAAGGCCGCGTGGCTCACCATCACGGAGCGCAGGCGCTCGCCGGGTCTGTGGAACATCAAGTCCATGAAGGGCACGAGGTCGTGCTGAAAAATCTCCTGCCACGTGTGCGTGACGACCGGCAGACGACGGTGCGAGTCAACCTTCGAGCCGCCCAAGCCGGGAAAGTGTTTGCCGCAGCCGATGACCTGCCCGCGCTGCAAACCGTCGAGGTACGCGCCGCCGAGGAGCGAGACCATCTCAGGCTTCGCGCCGAACGTGCGCGCGCGCAGGCCGTTGTCCTCGTTGTCGCCGGAGAGATCCAAAACGGGCGCGAAGTTTATGTTGAAGCCCAGAAGGCGCAGCACGCGTGCCGTCAACGCGCCGAACTTCTCCGCCAGCTCCGCGCGCCCAGCGTTGCGTACGGACTTGGCCGAAGGCATCGGCCCACACACGTCGCGGAAGCGGTCAACGAGTCCCCCCTCCTGATCTACGCCGATGAGCACGCCCGCGCCCGCGGCGTCGCGTATCTGCGCGTTAAGGAGCGCGACCTGCTCCGCCGACTCGATGTTGCGCCCGAAGAGTATGACGCCGCCCGGTCGGACTTCGCGCAGAAGCTCGCGCCAGTGCTTGTCGAGACGCGTGACGGGCAGACCGATGAAGAGAAGCCGCCCGGCCTTGCGCTCAAGCGACTCCTTCGCCGGCATCGAATCCATGCTTCTTTGCGACATAAGATGCTGCCCCGAAGCTTAACGCGCGCCATGTGGCGGCGCAACTCTCGCCCGCAAACGGCGTATCTCTCATTCTTGAATCCGCGGCAAAAGGCATTCACCGCAGAGGCGCAGAGAGCGCAGAGGGGGCGCAGAGGTTTGAGTATTTCTCTGCGTGAACTCTGCGTCCTCTGCGCCTCTGCGGTGAACTACCCCTTTCATCGCACTCAAGAAAGTGTGCCACGCATCGCTCTGTTATAATTCTCCCGAAAGATTTATGAGCGACGCATTACAAGAAAGGCTTTCGACCGCGCGCCTCACGTCGGAGATCAAGCGACGCGCTCGCGAACTCGGCTTCCACAAAGTCGGCATCGTGCGCGCCATGCCGCTCGAAGACGAGCGTGCGCGGCTCGAAGAGTGGCTGCGGCGCGGTCATCACGCAGGGATGAGTTGGATGGCGCGCGATGTCGAGCGCCGCACAGACCCGCGCAGGCTTCTGCCGGGCGCGCTCTCCGTTGTAGTCGTCGCCCTCAACTACTTCACGCCGCACCGTCACACCGCCGCGCACGGCACGGGCAAAATCTCGCGCTACGCGTGGGGCGACGACTACCACGACGTTCTGGGCGAGAAGCTGAAAGCGTTGCTCGCTTTCGCGAGAGAGCTTGCGCCCGAAGCGCACGGCAAGGTTTGCGTTGACGCGCAGCCCGCGATGGATAAGGCTTGGGCCGAGCGCGCGGGCTTGGGCTGGATAGGCAAGCACACAAACCTCATCACGCGCGACTACGGCTCTTGGGTCTTCCTTGGAGAGCTTGTGTTGGACATCGAGCTTGAGTACGACGACGCGCGCGAGGAAGACCACTGCGGCACGTGCACGCTCTGCCTTGACGCGTGCCCCACCGGAGCAATCGTCGAGCCTTACGTCGTTGACTCGGCGCGCTGCATCTCCCACGCGACGATTGAGCTGCGCGAGCCGGAGTTGCCCGCGGAGGTCGCCGCGAACCTCGACGGCTGGCTCTACGGCTGCGACATCTGTCAGAACGTGTGCCCGTGGAATCGCTTCGAGCAAGCCACGGAAGAATCTCGCTTCGAGCCGCGCCCGGACAGCATCTCTCCCAAACTTAACGACATCATCAACCTGACCCACGACGCATACGTCGAACGCTTCCGACGCAGCCCCGTCAAGCGCGCCAAGCTCGCAGGCCTCCAACGCAACGCGCACGCTCTTCTGGAAGACGATTAACTGCGTTTGAGGGTATAATTGTGCTAAACGATGTGCGCTGCACTGGCTTCTTTGCAGTAGGAGAGAATCTTAATGATAAAGTCAGTTCACTTTAAGAACTTCAAAGCTTTAATAGACACGACTCTTCCGCTTAACAGATTTACTTTAATTGTTGGGCCGAACGGCAGCGGTAAGAGCACCGCCATGCAAGGTCTGCACATGGCAGGAAACACTCATGCGTTTCATTTTTTAGATGTTGTTACCGCTTCGTTAAGGGATGTTGATGACATTACCGTTGAGATTAGGGTTAACTGGGACATCAGCGACTCCGTTGTATTCAGTAACTCAGGGTGGGAGTGTGAGGACGGCAAGTTTAAAAACTTCGGCCCTGATTTTAACGTTGGTCAGTTACACGGCAGGGTTATAACGAATTTCCGTGAAGCCTTAACGAGTTTTCAAATCTATTCTTTTGACGCACAGAAGCTGGCTCTTCCTGTCGAACTCTTCCCGAACGCGACTTTATATGCCGATGGCTCTAATCTAGCTGGAGTGTTAGAAAGTCTTAGAGATAAAGAACCAGAGAGTTTTGAAGCACTGAACGAAGAACTCGGAAGATGGTTACCCGAATTCGACCGTGTATTATTTGACACGCCAAAAAAGGGTTATAAATCGTTATTGCTTCGCACGCGCTCCGGTCATCGCATCGAAGCATCTGACCTTTCACATGGGACTCTTTTCGCACTGGCTTTTCTTACATTGGCTTACCTTCCAAACCCGCCATCCATTTTGTGCTTTGAGGAGCCTGAGCGGGGTATTCACCCGCGGCTGCTCCGAGAAGTGCGGGACGCAATATACAGACTTTGTTATCCCGAAGATCACGGTGAAAAGCGCGACCCCGTCCAAGTAATTGCGACGACGCATTCGCCGTATTTTCTTGACCTTTACAAAGATCATCCTGAAGAGATTGTTATCGCCCATAAGGATGAGAAAGGAGTTCACTTCGAGCGTCTGTCCGACAAACCTAACATAGATGAGTTTTTACAAGACGCTCCTTTAGGCGAAGTGTGGTACAGCGGAATTCTTGGGGGAGTTCCAAATCAACCATGAAGGTAGCTGTCTTAAGCGAGTCACCAGCGGATGAGGCGGCTATCAGAATCCTTCTTGAGGGTATCCTCCAAAAGAGAACGCAAGAGATACCTTCGCTACCACATATTGAAGCGCGTCAGGGAGGTTGGCCGTCGGTTAAAACGTTACTTCCTGTCACCATCAGGCATCTATATTTCAATACAGATGCCGACGCGCTTGTCGTAGTCGCAGATTCAGACGATACACCCGTTCATCAAAGCGGACATGAGCAAGTCGGCGGTGAAGATCGAAGGTGTAGATTGTGTCAACTCCGCAGTGTTATCAACATGGAGAAAGCGAGATTTAGGCCCATTCCGAGTCGAAGTCCTTTGAAAACCGCCGCTGGCTTGGCAGTGCCTGCTATCGAAGCTTGGTACTTATGCGGACTCGATCCACACGTCAACGAAGCAACATGGGCACGAAAGCTTCAGGCGGAAAGAATAACTTTTACGAGGAATAAGCTTAAAGCTCAAGTCTATCGTACTGAGCGACCATCTCTGCAAATGGAAACGCGTTATGCTATTGAGGCTGCTACTCGATTGGTAGACGATCTATCTATGATTGAACAATTATTTCCCAATGGATTTGGCTCTTTCGCGCGAGATGTGCGTAGTTGGTAGGATTAAACAAGACTCCGCATGACTATAGCTTTACTAAAAGATTCATACGGGCGTGCGATACGCGATTTGCGCGTGTCGGTGACGGACAAGTGTAACTTCCGTTGCTTCTACTGCCTGCCGCACGGCTCGCCGCCGGAGACCGCGCCGAAGTCGGACGTGCTCACATACGAGGAGATAGAGTTTGCGACGGAGGTCTTCGTCTCGCTCGGCGTCGAGAAGGTCAGGCTGACGGGCGGCGAGCCGATGCTCCGCCGCGACATCGAGACGCTCGTGGCAAAGCTTGCGCGCTTGCGAGGCATCAAAGACCTCGCGCTCACTACGAACGGCTTCAACCTCGCGGAGCGCGCCGCCGGATTGAAGGCCGCGGGACTCGACCGCGTAACCGTGAGCCTCGACAGTTTGAAGCGCGCCTCGTTCGAGGAGATGACGGGCGTTGATATGTTGGAGCGCGTTCTCGCGGGGCTGCGCGCGGCGCAGCGCGTCGGCCTCGCGCCCGTCAAGGTCAACGCGGTCATCGTGCGCGGGCACAACGATACGGAAGTCGCGGACATGGCCGAGTTCGCGCGCACGCACGGCGTCACGATGCGCTTTATAGAGTACATGCCGCTCGACTCGGGCCACGGCTGGACGCGCGAGCGCGTCGTGTCGGGCGCGGAGATTCGCGCCGCGATAAACGAGCGCTTCCTTCTGGTCGCCACGCGCGGCGGTCGAGGGTCTGAGACGGCGACGCGCTACCGCTTCGCGGACGGCTCGCCGGGCGAGATAGGCATCATCGCGCCCGTCACAGAACCCTTCTGCGGCGCATGCTCGCGCGTGCGTCTGACCGCGGACGGGCAGATACGAACGTGCCTCTTCTCGAAGGTCGAGCACTCTCTGCGCGACGTGATTCGCGCGAACGCTTCGCGCGCCGAAGTCGCAGAGTACATCGAGTCCGTGATGCTCAGGAAAGAGCCGCGCCACTACATCAACGAGACTTACTTCGAGCAGCCCGCGCGCACGATGAGTCTCATCGGCGGTTGAGAGGTTGACTGCGAGCAGTGCAGCTTCAGTACCCGGAGCGGTAGCGACGGGGTGCGAACGCGCTCAACTGTTCGAGTCTGATGTCAGCCAAGGCACACCCGGTCGCTAACGCTCCCGGTACTGACCCGCCGCGCGTCTCGCCGCATTTAAACTTGAAAGGAAATACACCTCGCATGAACAGCAATCGAATCACCACGGCGACGACGCGCGCGCTCCTCTGCGCCGCGCTGCTCGCCCTCGCAGGACTCACAAACGCACGCGCGCAAGGGAGGCCGCCGCAGCCGCCTCCGCCGCGGCCCACGACCGGCGCGCGTTCAAGCACGATGCGCGTAGAGCTTCCGACGCCCGTCGCAGAGACGCCCGTCCCGTTCGAGGGCGGACGCGGCGGCTCGGTGCAGACACTCAGCTTCACGACGCCCGACGCGAACTTCGAGCGCAACCTCGTGAAGGACTCGCCCTTCACCGCGGACTCGACGACCGAACACGTCCAGACGCTCGGCGACGGCAACCGCGTCGTCCGCAAGAGCACGGCTCATCTGTTCCGCGACTCGGCGGGCCGCACGCGCCGAGAGCATCTGGTGACGCGCGGGGCAACGCGCGCGCCGGACGGCGAAGAGCCGCGCCTCATCGTCATCAACGACCCCGTGGGGCAGGTCAATTACACAATCGAGACGTGGTCGGGCACGGCGCGCAAGATGGTTCTGTCGCCGGGACTGATGGAAGCACGCCGGCGCGCGATGGGGGGCGAAGCGTCGTTTGGCGTCCTGATGCCGACCAGCACGGCGCACAGGCGCATGGCCGAAGGCGATAACGCGCCCGCGCAGCCCGCGCCTAAGAGAGAGAAACTTGAGCCGCAGATGATCGAGGGCGTGATGGCCGAAGGCACGCGCATAACCGTCACCATCCCGGCGGGCGAGTTCGACAACGAGCAGGCGATGGAGATAACGCACGAGGAGTGGCGCTCGCAGGAGCTTCAGATGATCGTCCTGATGAAGCACAACGACCCGCGCTTCGGCGAGACCGTCTTCCGCCTGACGAACATCTCGCGCGTCGAGCCTTCGCCCGAACTCTTCACGCTGCCGCAGGGCTACCGAATAGTTGACGGGCGCGATTCCATGAGCATGCCCGCGCGCAGGAGGCCGGGCAGCGAGCAGTAACGGGCTGAGGTTGCCGAAGAGATTATTCGCCGACACGAGGGAAGGCCGTCACGTTGAAAGATTATTCAACGTGACGGCCTTCGGTTTTTGCGCGCGTCATTTCTTGCGCGGGATGCGAAACGTCTGACCGGGAAAAATCTTGTCCGGGTCTTTGATCTCGTCTTTGTTGGCCTCGTGTATGTCCTGCCACGACACGCCGAACTGTTTGCCGATCTTGCTGAGCGTGTCGCCGGACTTGACGGTGTAGGTCTGTTCGCCTTCGCCGCCGCCGCCGATGTTCAGGACGAGGTCGCCGGAGCGCATGTCCGGGTCAATGCGGTTGTACTCGTCCCAGAGTTTCTGCTTTGCCTCGTCGCTCGGCGCGGTGCCCGATATGTGAAGCACGTCGCCGTCCTCGCGCACCTCAAGGTTAGTGATGCCGCTCGTGTTCGCGAGATCAATGAGCGACTGGTATTTGTCTCTTGTAGACATCGTCCCTCCCCGTCCTACTTTTTAACCAACTCGTTGACTACGCGGCGCGCGCCGGCCTCGTTGCCCGCCTTCACCGCGTCCATGAATTTCGCGCTCGGCACGTCGCCCCTGAGCGTGACGACGCCTTCCTTGACCTCGACGGTAACGCCCGTGATGCCGTACTTCGTCAAGTTGTCCTCGACCTTACCCTTGATCGTCACGTCCTCCGCGGCGGTCGTCGGCGTCGAAGTCATGACGGGCGTGTTCGCGTTGACGTTGCTCACCGTCGTATTTGTGTTGTTCGCGTTATCGGCTTTGCCTTTGCACGCCCCCGCGCCGAGCGCGAGTGCGAGCGTGAGCGCGAAGGGCGACAGACTGCTCATTGCAGATCGAATCCGCATGTATGGTTCGCTCCTCTCCTTCGTTGAATTTGCGCGGATTATATCAGCATTAAGTGGCGAGAGTGTTCGCTGCCGCTCATTTATTTGTCATTCTTTGCGGCGGCGGGTACACTTCGCACGAAAACGCCGGAAGACCTGCGGCCTGCGGAAACGCGCGCGGCGTCCGGCTTTGAAAGTGAAATTTAAACGGGGGAGCCGTGACGAGCGGCTGAGAGTCCGCAAATTGCGGATTGCGGATTGCGGATTGCGGATTGAAGAGAACCACCCTGTTCTTCAATCCGCAATCCGCAATCCGCAATCGAGGAGACCCTTTGAACCTGATGCGGTTAGTACCGCCGAAGGGAGGTTGCCGGGAGGCCGTCCCTTTTTACGAGAGGGATGGCCTTTCACGTTTGCGGGCCGCCGAAAAGTTAGGCCCGCGGAGAGCGAGACGATTATGAAGAGCGACAGCGTTCAAGGCGAGCGGCAGAGCGACGAAGTGCGCCTGCCGAACTCGCGCAGGGTTTACGTCGAGGGCGGCGCAGGCGCGCGCGTCCCCTTCCGCGAGATAAGCCTTTCGCCCACGCGTCAGCCGGACGGGCGCGTTGAAGAGAACGCGCCTGTGCGCGTCTATGATACGTCCGGCCCGTGGGGCGATCCCGACGTTCGATGCGACGTGCGCGACGGCCTTCCGGCTTTGCGGCGCGAGTGGATTTTAGCGCGCGGCGACGTGGAGGAGTACGAAGGGCGCGAGGTTGTGCCGCAGGACGACGGCTACCTTACAGAAGGGGCGGCGGAGTTCGCGAAGAACAGAGACAAAGCAAGGCTCGAACCGTTTCCGGGTCTTCGCCGCGCGCCGCTTCGAGCGCGTGCGGGCGCGTGCGTCACGCAGATGCACTACGCCAAGCGCGGCATCATCACGCCCGAGATGGAGTTCGTCGCGCTGCGCGAGAACATGGGACGCGAAGCCGCGCTCGACGCCGCGCGCGTGCAAAGTCGCGACGACCGAAGCTCGCTCCTTCACGAGCATCGCGGCGAGAGCTTCGGCGCGGCAGTCCCGTCTTACGTCACGCCGGAGTTCGTGCGCGACGAGGTTGCGCGTGGCCGCGCGATCATCCCCGCCAACGTCAATCACCCCGAAGCCGAGCCGATGGCAATCGGTCGCAACTTCCTCGTCAAGATTAACGCCAACATCGGAAACTCGGCGGTCGCGTCCTCGATTGACGAGGAGGTCGAGAAGATGCGCTGGGCGATCAAGTGGGGTTCGGACACCGTGATGGACTTGTCCACGGGCAAGAACATACACACCACGCGCGAGTGGATTCTGCGAAACTCGCCCGTGCCCATCGGCACCGTACCCATCTATCAGGCGCTCGAAAAAGTCGGAGGCAAGGCCGAAGAGCTTACTTGGGAAATCTTCCGCGACACACTTTTAGAGCAGGCCGAGCAGGGCGTTGACTACTTCACTATCCACGCGGGCGTGCGTCTGCCCTTCATCCCTCTGACGGCGCGGCGCACTACGGGCATAGTCTCGCGCGGCGGCTCGATCATGGCGAAGTGGTGCCTTGCGCGCCACGAAGAGAGTTTTCTTTACACGCGCTTTCGAGACATCTGCGAGATCATGCGCGCCTACGACGTTTCGTTCTCTCTGGGCGACGGCCTGCGCCCCGGCTCAATCGCAGACGCTAACGACGAGGCGCAGTTCGCGGAACTCGACACGCTCGGCGAGCTTACAAAAACCGCTTGGGAGATGGACTGTCAGACGATGATCGAGG
>DASQLL010000489.1:0-5792 GCA_035630035.1 Pyrinomonadaceae bacterium
CTCCCCGTCTCCCCGTCCGCTTTTGTTTCCGCAATCCGCAATTCATCGGCTGCTCACTTTCTTCTTGCGGTAGCGTTCGAGAATGTTTGTGACGTATGCGCGCGTCGTGGGGAAGTCAATGCGCGCGATGAACTCTTCGGCGGTGAGCGGCTTTTGTCCGGGCGCGACGCGCGACCACTCTTCGGCGCGGCTGGGGCCTGCGTTGTAGCCCGCGACGACGCGCGCCTCCGCGCCGGGCGTGTTGCGGTAGCCCTTCGCAATCTTCTCCAGATACCAGCAGCCGACCTGTATGTTGCGCTCCGGGTCGCTGAGCGCCGCTTCGGGGTCGCGCTTCATCTTCTCGGCAAGCTCGCGCATCCCCGTCTCGGCGGCCCACTCGCGCCCCACGGTCGGCGTCACCTGCATCAGCCCGATCTCGCCGGCCTCGCCCTTCTTCCAAGGGCTGAAATACGTCTCCTCGTAGATGACGCTCCACACGAGATCGGGGTCGAGCCGGTAGACCGCGGCCTGTCGCGCGATGAGCGCGTCGAAACGGTGAATCCAATACTGGTTGAAGAAATATAGACCGGCGGCGCAGAGTGCGATGAGGATGATTAAGACGAGGGAGAGTCGTTTCAAAGCAGGCATCAGGTTTGCGGCAATCTATAATTTCTCGAATTCGTCGGGATCAATTCCAGCCTGCCGCAATATACTGCGGAGCGTGCCAACAGGGATTTCGCGATGATGCGGAACGATAGCGGTGTAAGTTCCGTCCGTAGTCTCCTTCGCGAACTTAATGTGGCTGCCTCTGCTACTCACTTCGAGAAACCCCGCGGCTTCTAGTCTCCGCTTTACTTCACGAAACAGCAGAGGTCTAAGCGGCATCCAATTCGACCTCAATCTTACGGATGCTAGGAAGGATGGTGGCGCGCGGCGGCTCGTAGTGAAGCTCTAGAGCCTCCCTGAGATTTTCCAACGCTTCATCCTCGGTTAATCCCTGACTCGCCACGTCAACTTCCCTGCACTGCGCGATGAACCACTCGCCTTCCTGCCACAGGGTAGCCGTAAACTCCTGCATCATCGTCTTCAATCTTCCTCTCAGTTCCTTCGTCGCAGGTGAGACCAAAGCTCCGACTTCGGGATAGACACATCGCGGCCCTCGTAGCGCGAGAGCAGCGCGCGGCGGTCGAGGACGTGGCCTTGCAGCCAGACCTCCGCGTCGAAGGTCGCGCCGATTGCCAGAGGGTCGCCGCGAAGCGCGCGCCGGTTGACCAGCACTTCGAGCTTGAGGCGTTCGAGGTCGAGGTAGACCCAGTAAATCTCGCTGCCCGACAGTGGATTCCTGAGCGTCTTGAAGGAGATGACGCGGCCCGTAAGACACCAGTCGTTCTCGTGCGCGGCGCGCGAGGGTGCGGCTACTTCGAGCGGCTGCCAGCGCACGCGCTCGTTCTTCGACGACGACGAGACGCGCGCGCGGTACGCCAGCCCGCACAGGCCGACGTAAAGCTCCTGCGCGCGGAAGCCTTCGGGGCCGACCTCCGTCAGATTCTGCAACTCGAAGAGGACTTCCGTCTCCGCGCCGTCGCAGTAGCCGTGGACGATTGCCTCGCCGTCCTCGTCGTACTCGGTCAAGGCCCAAGGGCTTATGCGCTGCGTGTAGCGCGCGCGAAAGCCGGGGCGGCAGTCGGCGTAGAAAATCTCTCCCGTGCCCGACTCGTACAGAACCGTCCAGACCTCAAGTCCCTCGCCCAGCTTCCAGCAGCGACCGTGCAACACCGCGCCGCGACGGCAAAGCTGCGTCGCTTCGCCCTGATCGCCCGCGCGCTCCGCGAGGTGGTTGAAATCTTTCTCGCTCGGCACGTCAAGACCGATGGCTTCAAACGTCTGTTCCATAACTTCTAAAGTCTGGAGTCTGGAGTCTGGAGTCTGGAGTCAAAGACAAGAACCGCTTCCTGACTTCAGACTCCAGACTTCAGACTCCAGACTCATCTCGATGCTCGTTTCCTCGGCGCGGCCTTCGTCGTCTCCTCGCCTCCTGCGCGCGGGGCGCGTGTGCGGAAGCCGCGTATGTTGCGCGCGGGGCCGTGCTGCGGGCGCGAGCCGGAGCGCACCATCTCGGCGAACAGCTCAACGTCATAATCCGCCTCGCGCGACATCTCTTCGCGGATCGCGTGCAGCTCTTCGAGGAATCTAGGTTTGCGATACATAACAAGAATCGTGACGAGTGACAAGTGACAGGTGACAGGATAAACCTCTTTCCTGTCACTTGTCACTTGTCACTTGTCACGGCTTTCCGTCATCTCCGAAACCAGAAACTCCGGCGTGACTATCTGCGGGACGAAGAAGCCGGCGGCTGTGTTGAAGAGTCGTATGCGCGCCTGCCGCCGCACGTTCGCAAGGTGGCCGAAGTTCCAAGTGACTAGATAATCTATTTTGTGAAAGGAAGCAACGGCTACGTGCACGGCGTCGCCGATGTACTTGCGATGAAAGATGCCGCGCGCGATGTAGCCTTCGGCGAGTATGGCGGCCTCCTCCGAAAGCTCGACCTTTTCCAGCGGCGCGACGAGTTTGAGATAGCCCGTGCGGTGCGGCTCCGGCACGCGCTCAAGCTCGCGCACGACGAGCTGCGAGACGACGGGGCGGTACTCTGCCATCTCGTGCTCCCACCAGCGTATGGTCAGGTCGCGACGGAACGGCTCGCCGTTGTCGAGGTACGCGCCGACGACCGAGGTCTCAAGATAGATGCTCTGCTTCATAACAACGAAAGCGGTGAATGGTAAATGGTGAATGGTAAATGGACTGAAAGCAGTTTCCATTTACCATTCACCATTTACCATTCACGATTTACGACTGACTCGTAACGACGGGCGGCTTGCCCTTCGTGTCTTCGGGGGCCGCGCCCGCAATCGGCTCCAGACGGACGACGCCGCGCGCGAAGTCGAACGTCACGCGGAAGTGTCGGAGTATGTTGCCGCCGACGATGCCGGTCTGCTCGAACCCCGCGGTCTCGTTAATCGGGTCCATGTCCAGCACCGCGACGTAGACGTTCTGCCGCGCGTGCGAGCCGAGCAGGATGCGCGGCAGCATCAAGGTCTGGATGTTCTCGGCAAGCCCCGCCGCGCCGTAGACGCTGATGCGCCCGCCGTGCGCGAACTTCACCATCCCCATGCGCGCGGCGAGCACCTCGGAGACGACGGAGATGCTCGCGCCCGTGTCAACGATGAAGTTGGCGGGCTTGTCGAGACCGTCGAGCTTGACCTCGCCGCTCCAGAAGCCGCTCGAAGTCGTTCGGATGGGGACTTCCACGGCGCCCGTCGCCGCCGTGGGCACATACCTTTCGCGGTCGCCTCCGCGCAGCATCGTCATCTTGAGCGCGCCGTAGTCAATCGTCGAGAGATACTTGCCCAGCACTGTAAGTCCGATGTAGCCGTCCACAGGCTCCTGCTCGTTGAAGAACTGGCGTATGTAGACGGGCACGCGCTCGATCCTCGCTTCGCCGACGTTGAGCGATTGCAGGAAGCCGTAGATGATATCGAAGCGCCCCGCGCCGCCGACAGCGCGCGCCTGCCCTCCGCGCGCCACCTCCTTCAGGCCGATCCTCTTCGCCGCGTGCGTCGCGATGACGCACATCCCCGCGCCCGTGTCTATGACGAAGCGCAGTTGCTCCTTCGAGCCGTTGACGCGCACCTTGATGACGGGACGGTTGTTGATCAGCTCGAACGGAAACTCCACACGGTCGGGGCCGTTGACATCGAGCAGACTGCTCTGCGAGCCGAGGTATCGAAGGAAGTCTATGAGGCCGCGTATGCGTGCGCGGCGATCCGCGTCGGTGCGCGGCGCGACGCGCAGGAAACGTTCGTATGCGCTGGCGGCCTCGGCGTAACGCTCGTAGCGCGCGGCGACCTGTCCGAGATTGAAGTGGTAATCAGGCTCGTTCGAGTCTATGAAGGCCGCGCGGCGCAGACCCGCGAGGCTCGCTCCCAGACGGTTCTCGTAGAAGTCAACCATCGCCAGACCGGCAATCGCCATCGCGTCGTTGTCCGCGAAACTCAGAGCGGTGCGGAACTCCTCGACCGAGAGACGGAAGTCGCCGGAGTTGAGCATCGCCATGCCGAGCAGCGCGTGCGCCCGCCCCGAAAGCGGATTGACGGCGACGACGCGCGCCGCCTGATCGTAGGCGTCCAAATTCTTTCGTTGCTTGAGGAGCGCGAGGCTGAGTCCCAGCCGGGCCTGCTCGTCGCGCGCGTCCTTCGCGACAAGCTCGCGGTACAACTTCTCGGCTTCCGTGAACTCACCATCATTGATGGCGCGCTCGGCGCGTGCGCGCAGCTTGCCCTGAGACGCGGCAGCCGACGGAACGACCGCGACCGAGAGCATGGCGAGAAGCGGGAAGGCGAAGGCGAGCGCAAGACGTGGCTGCTTTCTCATCTGTCGAACCTCACAATCAAATGATGAATGCGGAATGATGAATGATGAATGTGACGAAGGCAGAACGATTTAATTCATCATTCATCATTCCGCATTCATCATTTCAAAATCTCGCCGGTCTTCATAGACCATAGAACGAGATCAAGCTCGTCGAAGTCAACGCCGAGGTCGTGCGCGAAGCGGCGCAGGCTCTCCTCCGTGGCAAGGTAGCGCGCGCGCGTCGTGGGCGGCTGCGGAGAAGAGATGACGCCGACCTCAAAGAGGCAGCGCAGGATGTGCTTGTCAAGAATCGCGTAGCCGCGCAGGCCGACGTTGCGAAGGAAGTGGCTCGACTCTTTGTAGCCGAGGCCCTTGATGCCGCGCGAGCGCGCGAGCCAGTCGCGCCGTTCCAGCGGGTCGGCGAACGCTTCGAGCCGCTCGCGCAAGCGCATCCCGCAATCGCCCTCCAAAAACTCGCGCGTCACCACGATATACCCTGAGCGCGAATTAGGGTAGCGATGTTTTTTTTGAAGCGCGCATGCAAGCTCTTCATGCGTGCCGCGCGCGAGCAGTGGCCGCACGGCTTCGACCGAGCTTAGCCCCATGCGCGCCGACGCGCCCGCCGTGAAGATACAGTAGACCAGCTCTTCCCAGAGCCTTGCGTCGGAGCCGCCCTGCCACACCTCGTCGAACTCCGCGAGGCGCGATTGAATCTCGCGACGGCGCGCGCGGTGCGCTGCGCGTATCTTCTCGACTGTTACAGGCTCTCGGTCTCGCGGCACGTGTTCGACTTTTTCAAAGGCGAGGCTTCGGCGGAACGCGTCGAAATTTTAGGTGCGCGCTTTCGGCCTTGTCAAAAGAAAGTTTTCAGTTTTCAGTTTTCAGTTATGAGCTTCACAGTATGTCCCTGACTCGCGCAGATCGGTTGCGGGCCTGATGAGAACGACGCGCTGAAAACTGAAAACTGTTCTTCGGGAACAGTGATTGCATTGAGCTTTTCCGATGCTTGGGGTCGTGCATGCATCGCATACGATGCGCGCCTGCATCTAAGCGTTCGCCCCCCGACTCTTCCCTTGAACAATTAGGCGCGTATCAGGTGTAAGGATCGTTGTATTATGATAGCGCGCTTTCGCGCCGCCACGGAGCGGAGCCGCAAGGAGCAAGTGGGTTGAAGACGAATCGTTTCATTCTTGCCTTAATAATTCTTCTCGCGCCGACGGCTGGCGCGACCGCGCAGGTCGTGCGCCCCGCGCCTACGCCGTCCGCGCCCGCGACGACGAGCGTGTCGCCGTTCCCCTTCGACGGCGACGGGAATCTACTGTCCGACGATCTGCTTCCGCAGACGGAAGACCCGACGCTCGGACATCAGGGCGTTCTGGTCGAGACGCTCGACGGGCAGATAGTGC
>DASQLL010000490.1:0-9600 GCA_035630035.1 Pyrinomonadaceae bacterium
AAGCGCGCACCGACATCACGCGGCTGCGCTCCGTCATCTCGGCCCTTGCGCGCAAAAACGGGATGGCAATCGTCGCCGCCTCAACCCACCCGATCTCGCACTGGCGCGATCAGACGATCTTCGACGACGCGCGCTACAAGCTGCTCATCGAAGAGTTGCAGATGGTCGCAAGCTCTCTGCTCATCTGCGGCATGCACGTCCACGTCGGGATGCCCGACCGCGAGCGCGCCATTCAAATCATGAACGCGGGGCGCTACTTCCTGCCCCACGTTCTCGCTCTCTCTACATCGTCGCCCTTCTGGCTCGGCTTCAATACGGGTTTGAAGTCGTACCGCTCCGAGGTCTTCAAAAAATTCCCGCGCACGGACATCCCCGACCACTTCGACTCTTACGCCGCGTTCCAGCGCTACATTGACCTGCTGATAAAGACCGGGTGCATTGATAACGGCAAGAAAATCTGGTGGGACGTGCGCCCGCACCCGTTCTTCCCGACGCTTGAGTTTCGCATCTGCGACATCCCTACGCGCGTTGACGACACCGTAGCCATCGCAGGACTCTTTCAGGCCATCGTCGCGAAGCTCGACCGTCTGATTGATAAGAATTTGGGCTTTCGACTCTACAGGCGAATGCTCGTGCAGGAGAACAAGTGGCGCGCGGTGCGCTACGGCCTCGACGGCAAGATGATTGATTTCGGCAAGCAGAAGGAAGTCCCGACGCGCGACCTCGTCCGAGAGCTTCTGGATTTCGTGGACGACGTGCTTGACGACCTCGGCTCGCGCAAAGAGGTCGAGCACATCCACACCATCCTTGAGCGCGGGACTTCCGCCGACGAGCAGCTAAAGGTGTTCGCCGAAACTAACGACCTCAAGGCGGTCGTTGATCGCCTTATCGAGCAGACGGTCGAGAACGTCCCCGAAGAGTGGAGCGCGGGCGCGACGCAGGGAGCGTCGTGACCGGCGACTTGATTCTCTTTACGTCAGCAACATCTTGAGTCCCGCTATCACAAGCACCAACGCAAGCACGCGCCGCAGTGTGAAGGTAGCCAGCCGCCGCCTTCCGAGTTCCGACCCCACAACCCCGCCGGCGACCGCCGCGATGCCCCAAAGATAAATCGAGCTAGGCAGGTTTTGAACGCTCGCAAGATGCCCTGCAAGTCCGGCAATCGAGTTGACGAGGATGAACGCCGCCGCGACGCCGGACATCTGCCGCGTCTCGGCCCACCCCAACAGAAGCACCAGCGGGCTGAGAAAGATTCCGCCGCCCACGCCCGTCAAGCCCGACAGCAGACCTATGCA
The DNA here is from genome assembly GCA_035630035.1 of Pyrinomonadaceae bacterium. Taxonomy (GTDB): domain Bacteria; phylum Acidobacteriota; class Blastocatellia; order Pyrinomonadales; family Pyrinomonadaceae; genus QHXN01. The sequence goes on from DASQLL010000490.1 coordinate 1,296, forward strand.
CGCTCCCAGCGCGACGGCCAGAGGAACGGGGACGGATTTTATCTCGGCGGCAGTTGCTTCAGTATGCGCCTTCGCGCGCGCCCAGAGCATGTAAGCGGCGAACAGCAAAACCAGACCGACGATTCGTTGATAGTCTTTGCCCGGCAGCGTAAGCGCGCCGCCGATAAACGCGAAGGGAACGGAGCTGAGCGCGAAGGGCAGGAGGACGCGCCAAGAGAAGTAGCCCGCCCTGTAAAATCTTACGGTCGCAATCGTGGCGACAAGAATGTTCAGCGTGAGCGCGGTCGGTTTCATCACGGCGGGCGCGACGGCGAACAAAGCCATCGCGGCGATGTAGCCCGACGCGCCCGCGTGGCCGACCGAAGAGTAAAGCGCCGCCATGACGAAGATGGCGACTGTGAGAAGAATTATTGTAGTCACGAAATTGACATTAACGTCATCCGGGTTTGAGGCATTCGAGTGCGAGTGGCGACGGGACAGTACCCGGAGCGGTAGCGGCGGGGTGCAGTCGCACTCGACTGCTCAAGGCGTGTGTCGGCCAGAGTCTACCCGGTCGCTACCGCTCCCGGTACTGACCCGTCGCGCGTCTCAGCGCAGACCGAAGAGCAGGAGCCAAAAATATAGCCGTTTGCAATCGCGTGAAGCTGGGAGCGCGGGCATCCTTGCCCGCCAACGCGCCGACAGGCGCGTCCATCTTCGCGCCTGCGGCGCTCAAGGCGGGCAAGGATGCCCGCGCTCCCAGGAATAGGCGGTCGCACTCATTCGCAAATCGCTATAGTTTCCACGAAATCGCACGAAGCGACACGAAAAATACATGGAGATTTTCGTGTCGCTTCGTGTGGTTTCGTGGATGAACTCTCACGTCCCAACGTCTCATGTGCCGATTTCGTTGGGGCGCGTGTTGTGCTCAAGCGCGAGGCGCAGGAAATTCTCGAACAGGAGGCGACCGTCGCGCGACTCGTGCTGGTGCGCCCAGTTTGTGCGGCTGCTCGCCTCGTCGCGCAAGATTCGTCTGCGTTCTTCCGGGGTGTGGTTAGGGTTGACGCGTTGAAGGCTCTTCGTCAAATCCTGAAAAGATTTTTCGAGGTGAAATTGAACGGTATAAATTAGCTGGCCGTCCGCGCGCTTTACCATCATCTGGTTTCGGCAGTGTGGGCCTGTGGCTAACAGCTTGAAGCCTTCGGGCAGGCGGTCGAGCATCAGTCCGTGGTTCTGCCAGACGCGCAGGTTACGATCCCTGACGGTTTTCTTCTCGTCGCCAACATGCCCGTTTTCAAGCACGCCTTGAAATATCGGATCGGCTTCGTCGGTGACGCGGACGTAGTGATACTGGTACTCGAAAAGACGGTCGGTGCGTCGCTCGGACGGCTCAAGGCCATCGAGCGTGACGCAGCGCACGCCGAAGCAGAGACCTATGAGCTGATGCCCGCCGCAGATGCCGAGGATGGGGATGGTCGTTCGCTCGACGAAGCTTGCGAACCGCCGGAGCATCGAGGGGTCGTAATAATCGAAGTCGGCGAGCGTGCCGCTAAGCACAATCGCCTGCGGGCGGAACTCTTCCGCCGCCTCGACGGCCTCCGAGAGATGCGCGCGGCGGATTTCCGGCGCGCGCACGAGCCGCGTGATGTTGCCGATTATGTTGTCGAGCGCGAGCGTCGAGATGTATCGCTCGCGCTCAAGCTTTGCCGCCGCGCTCGCGCCCCACTCCTCGCGCGCGACCTCGGACAAGTCACCCTCTGCGTGCAGAAGGTCGTTGACGACGAGGACGCGGATCGTCTCGATGCTCTTCTCGATTGGCTCGTAGGGACAATATGGACGTTTGTTGAAAGGGAAGGGCGGCATTTCCGTCTGCCCTTGCGGTGGCTGTTGTTGGTCGAACTCTGGCGTCATCGGTCTGAAAGAAACCCTCCTTGAAACTTATTAGATGCGCTGCGGGCGCTGGCGGGTGTTCTGGTTAAACTCCGGCACCGCCGTCCCCGCCCCTGCCTCTTCGATCTCTTTGCGGGCCTCTCTGGCGGTTGCCGCGCGTGCGCGCGAGCGAAACGTCTCCGTGCGCCCTTCGGTCAAATGGTCGGAAAGCAATAGCATCCGATGCCAAGCGGACTCAAGCACGTCGGCCAGATGCGAAATCTTCGTGATGTCGTAAGGCACTGCGATTTCCGAGACGCCCGCGCGCGCGAACACGGAAAGGTAGCGCGCCGTCGCAAGGTCTGGGCACGAGATGCGCCGACGCCCGACTTGCAACTCGATGCCGAGCAGCGTGTGCTGCACCTCGACCGGCGCGTTCCTTACGGCGGGCGGCACGGCGTGCGAGCGCGTCCGCAGCGATAGAACCCGCTCGCGGTAAATTCGCGGCGGCCATTCGTCGCCTAGTCTTTCCTTCAGGTCACGCACAATAGTTTCGATAGAGGCCGGGCGCGCTCCCTTAGCGGCGCTCGCTGCGCTTTGACCCGAACCAGACTCTGTAACTGCCGCGGCTCTCATCGGGCGAACGGCGGGACGCCGCGTTGCACGCGGCCTCGCCAGTCACAAACGTTAATAACTGATGTGCGCCCGCCCCGTTCAGCGCAGGCTCGACACGGCGATTGGCTGCACGGAGCGGAAGGCTTCAATGACGCGCCCCGGGAAGAGGCCCAGATATAGGACGCCCAACACGGTCAGTATCAGCACGAAGGCCATGCTCGCCGGGATGCGCGGCGCGCGCCATTCCGTCGTTCGCTCGCGGAAGAACATCACGACTATCAGGCGCAGGTAATAGTATACCGAAACCGCCGTGTTAAGCACACCGATGACGACGAGCAGGTAGAGCTTCTGGCTCAGAGCCTCGCTGAAGACCACGACCTTGCCCATGAAGCCCGCGGTCAGAGGCACTCCGAGCAGACTCAGCAGGAAAAGCGAGAGCGTGAGCGAGAGGGCGGGCGATTGAAAGCCTATGCCTCGGTAGTCCTCAACGTCCGTGCGCCGGTCGCCGCTGCGCGCGATGAGCGTGACGACGGCGAACGCGCCGAGGTTCATCACGGCGTAGGCGAGCAGATAAAAGATGACCGCGGCCACGGCGTCGCGTTGCTGCGCGGAGTCGGCCTGCGCGCCGCCCGCCGCGACGAAGCCGACGAGCGCGTAGCCCGCGTGCGCGATTGAAGAGTACGCGAGCATGCGCTTGACGTTCGTCTGCACGAGCGCGACGACGTTGCCGAGCGTCATCGTCAGAATCGCTAGAAGCCAGAGCGCGCCGAGCCAAGCCTCGTGCAGTCGTGCGCCGGTGCCCAGCTCCGTGCCCGTCACCGCGACGAACGGGAATGCGAAAAGAAAGACGCGCATGAACGCGGCGAAGCCCGCCGCCTTCGGCCCTGCGGCCATGAAGGCCGTGACGGGCGTAGGCGCTCCTTCGTACACGTCGGGCGTCCAGACGTGGAACGGCGCGAGCGCGATCTTGAAACTGAAGCCTATGAGAAGCATTGCAGCGCCCGCGAAAAGTAGCGGCGGGAACATTCCGTCGCCTACGCGCTCGGCGATCTGCGTGATGTTGGTCGTCCCCGCGACGGGCAGCGACTGGCCCGCCACCTCGTGCGCCGTCGCGCCGTAGACGAGCGCGATGCCGTAGAGCAGGAAGGCCGAGGAGAACGAGCCGAGGATGAAGTATTTCATCGAAGACTCGTTCGAGCGCAGGTCTGTCTTGCGAAAGCCCGCCATGACGTAGGTCGCAATCGAGAGGATTTCCAGACCGAGGAAAATCATCACGAGATCGTTGCCCGACGCCATCAGCATCATCCCGACCGTTGCGAACAGCAGCAGCGTGTGGAACTCGCCCGCGGGCAGACCTTCCCACTCGACCCATACGGCGGAGACTAGCACGGTCAAAGCGGCGACGATGAGAAAGACGAGCGTGAATCCGAGGCGGAACGAGTCGAGCACGATCATGTCGCCGAATGCGCTTTTGTCCGAGCCTTGAAGATCGCTCCAAAGCCAGACGGTCGAGACGGCGGTCGCGGCGAGTCCCGCGAGCGAGAGCGCGGCAGTTAAGATGCCCCGCCCGCGCCGGCGCGTGAAGGCGTCAACGAGCATGACGACGACGCCCGTCAACGAGAGTATCAACTCCGGCATCAGCAGCCGGAAGTTTACGTCGGGCATAACGGGCATGAATGCGAAACTAAGGTTCATCGTCTCAACTCAATCTTGCCTTTGCGCCATCGCGTTTTCGTTTTTCTCCGGCTGCGCCTTCAGCAGTGCGTTGACGCGGTCGCGCACCAACTGTTTGTAGACGGTTATGTCCGAAGGCATCCCTCGATGCGCCGGTGCGTCGAAGCGTCCGTCCGTTCCGAAGAAGGATGTGACGGGGACGCGCGCGCCCGTGGCGAACTGTGCGAGCGCTTCGCCGCCGGGATCGCGCAACACCGGCACGGTCATCCTTCGCTCTTTCACGTAATGGCGGAGGATGTTGTTGGTCGTGCGCTTTTGATCTTCGATGCTGACCCAGAGGAACTTGACGGGCTTGCCCGCGTACTCGACCTTCAACTCCTCAATCGCGACCTGTTCCCAAGTGCAGGGTACGCACCACGTCGCCCCGAAAGAGACGACCAACACCTGACCGCGCATCTCCGACGTGTCGTAAAACTTCCCATCAATACCCTTCAGACGAAAGCCGATTTGCTTCGGCTCGGCCTGCGGCGCGAGCTTCTCCTGCGTGACCGCGTCGCCGCGAACGGACACTAGCAGGAGTGAGAAGATTAAAGCTCTGACGATGTTTCGTTTCATTTCGAGGAATCTGTTCCTTAGACTGCGACGAGACGCGCGACAGTTCAGTACCGGGAGCGGTAGCGACCGGGTAGGACTTAGCCGACATCCGACTTGAGTGATAGTGCGCGCCGCACCCGGTCGCTACCGCTCCCGGTACTGAACTGCCGGCGCCCTCGCAAACTCACTCGCCCTCACGAGCCTTCGCCGAGAAATCATGCTGCGTATCGCCCGCGACGACGCGCGCCCTCAGTTGCTCGATGCTCCGTTTCGAGCGTTCGAGGAATGGGCGCGGGTACGCCCCCATGTAAAGCATCAGCGCGAGCAGCGGCACGAGCAACCCAATCTCGCGCCAGTTCAAATCCGCGAGTCGTCGGTTCTTCTCGTTCGTCACGCGCCCGAACAGCACGCGCTGCAACATCCAGAGCATGTAGACGGCGGCCCAGATGACCCCCGTCCCCGCGAGCATCGTCGCAATCCACGGCCACTGTACGCTCACCGTCGAGTTCCACATGCCGAACATGATTAGAAACTCGCCGACGAATCCGTTCAGGAGCGGGAGACCGACCGACGATAGAGATGTTATGACTAAGAAGGTCGCGAACCACGGCATCGGCTTCGACAGCCCGCCGAAGTCGGAGATCATACGCGTGTGCCGCCGCTCGTAGATCATGCCGACTAGAAGGAACAGCGCGCCCGTCGAGACGCCGTGGTTGAGCATCTGGTAGAGCGCGCCCTGCATGCCCCACTCCGTGAAACTGAACATGCCCAGCACGACGAACCCCATGTGGCTAACGGACGAGTAGGCCACCAACCTTTTCACGTCGGGCTGCACCATCGCGACGAGCGCGCCGTAGATGATGCCGATGATTGCCAGCACCACGAAGAACGGCGCGAAGTTGCGCGCCTGTTCGGGGAAGAGCGCGAAGTTGAAACGCAGAAGCCCATACGTGCCCATCTTCAGAAGCACGCCCGCGAGTATGACGCTGCCCGCGGTCGGAGCCTCTGTGTGCGCGTCCGGCAGCCACGTGTGAAAAGGGAAGAGCGGAACCTTGACGCTGAACGCTACGGCGAAGGCGAGGAAGAGCCAGAATGTCCACTCCGACGTGAGCCTCTCCGGGTTGGCTGAAAGCGCGGCGAGTATCTGGACGTAATCGAACGTGCCAAAGACGAACCACAGCGCGATGATGCCGGCGAGCATGAGGAGGCTTCCGACCGCCGTGTAGATGTAAAACTTGATGGCCGCGTACAGCTTTCGCTCGCCGCCCCACACGCCGATGAGAAAGAACATCGGCACGAGCGAAGCCTCGAAGAAGAGGAAGAACAGCAGAAGGTCGAGCGAGATGAAGACTCCGATCATCGCCGACTCGAGCGCGAGCATCGAGGCGAAGAACGCAAGCTCGCGCTTCTCGATTGAAGTCCAGCTCGAAAGTATCGAGATGGGCACGAGCAGCGTCGTTAAGATAACGAGCCAAAGGCTTATCCCGTCAACGCCGAGGTGATAGTTCGCGCCGATTGAAGCGACCCACGGCACGTTCTGCTCGAAGTGAAAAGCTGCGCCCGTGCCAAAGCCGACCGGCTCGGTCAAAAGCAGGAGCGATGCGGCGAAGGTCAGCACGGAGCAGCCGAGCGCGATCCAACGGTAATGCTCGCGGCGCGCGTAACCGGCGAAGCCGTGCGCGGCGACGGCGATTGCGCCTACGACGGGGAGCAGTATCAAAACGGTGAGCAGGTATTGCCGCATCTTATTTGCCCAGAAGCTGGTAAGCGTTAAAAGCGAAGTAGCCGACGACCGCGAGCGCGCCGAGCAGAATGATTGCCGCGTAAGAGCGGACGAAGCCCGGCTGCATGTACTTGAGCGCCGCGCCCAGCGACGACATGCCGCGCCCGACGCCGTTGACGATGCCGTCAATCACGCCCACGTCGAAGAACTTCCAAAGCCCTTCGCGCGAGCCGGATTTGACGGGGCCGATGATGGCCGCGTCGTAGATTTCGTCAACGTAATATTTTTCTTCGAGCAGACGCGGCATCTCGTAAAGCGGCCTGCGCTTGAACCAAGTCCAGCCGATGCCGATGCCTATGAGCGCGATTGCGACGGAGATGAGCGTGAAGATGCGCTCGGACTTAACCTCTGCGGGATCATGCGCGTGTTCCGCCGCGGGCACGCGCCCGGCTTCGCCTTCGCCGACCGACTGAGGCATCGAGCTTCCATGCTCACTCGAAGGCGCGGCTGTGTGTCCGCCCGTCGTCGCCGCTTCGCCGGATGTCGCGTGCGCGCCCGCGGCGTTCGTTGCGTCGTGAGCGGGAGCGTGCGCGACGGCTGGCTCAAGCGTGTGCTCGAAATAGTTGCCTATCACGCCGCCGCTGAGCGCGTAGGGAACGCCGATGAGTCCGCCGAACGTCGAGAGAACGGCGAGCACGACGAGCGGCACGGTCATCGTCCACGGCGACTCGTGCGGCTCTACGGGGCCGTGATGGTGATGCTCGTCAGCTTCTTCGTCATCTTCGAGTGCGTGCGCCGTCGCGGCTTCATGCGAAGAAGCGTGCGAAGCGTCGTGCGCGTCCAAGCTCTCACCGGGTTGGTGGTGCGGCCTGTCTCCTTCGGAGGCGAGGCGCGCGTCGTGCGGGGCTTTGCCCTCCTCGTGAGCTTGCGCGTGCGCTTCGTCGGCTTGGCCGCCCGCGTGCGCTTCGCGGAAACGCTCGCCGCCCCAGAAGGTCATAACCATCAGACGCGTCATGTAGACGGCGGTCAGCAGCGCGGTCACTGCGCCGACGACCCAAAGGATTTTTCCGGCTCCCGCCGTGCCGGCGGACTCCGTGCTCCAAGTCTTCCAGAGAATCTCGTCCTTCGAGAAGAAGCCCGCGAAGATTGGGATGCCGCTGATGGCGAGCCAGCCCGTCAGCATCGTCGCGAACGTCACGGGCATGTACTTCTTCAGCCCGCCCATCCGGCGCATGTCCTGCTCGTGGTGCATGCCGTGTATGACGGAGCCTGAGCCGAGGAAGAGTAGCGCCTTGAAGAAAGCGTGCGTCATCACGTGGAAGATGGCCGCGACGAACGCGCCGACGCCGCACGCGAGGAACATGTAGCCGAGCTGCGAGACGGTCGAGTATGCAAGAACCTTCTTGATGTCGTTTTGCGCGATGCCGATGGTCGCCGCGAAGATCGCAGTCGCCGCCCCGATTATCGCGACGATGAACATCGCGGTCGGCGCGTGCGTGTAAATCGCCGAGCAGCGCACGACCATGTAGACGCCCGCCGTGACCATCGTCGCCGCGTGTATGAGCGCCGAGACGGGCGTCGGCCCGGCCATCGCGTCGGGCAACCAGACGAACAAAGGAATCTGCGCGGACTTACCCGTCGCGCCGATGAAGAGAAGCACTGCGGCGGACGTGATGCCGCCCGCGAAGATCATCTTCCACCCGAACGGATCAACCGCCAGTGAGTTGATCGTCGAGAGCGCGCTCTTGACCGCGCCGCCGTCGCCGAGCATCGCGGCGGTCTTGTCGAAGAAGCTGATTGAAGGCGCACCCGCGTGCGACGTGATGAAGAAGACGAGCATGATGCCCAGCA
>DASQLL010000491.1:0-2134 GCA_035630035.1 Pyrinomonadaceae bacterium
TGTAGACACGCTCCCTGACGGTCGCGTTTCTGACCCTTTAAGGCTCCGTGCCGGCCATGTTGCCCTCGCCGCGTCGCTCCCAGAAGAAGGGCGGTCGGACTTTCTGTTCCGGGTAGACCTCGTCCATGTTGTCCGTGCTGAAGAGGACGCCGTTCGCCATGACGAACTTGACGGACTCGGTGTTGCGTATGTCTGTGAGCGGGTTCTTGTCCAGAACGACGAGGTCTGCGAGCTTGCCCGTCTCGATTGAGCCGATGTCGCCGTCGAGGCCGAGGTACTGCGCGCCGTAGAGAGTCGCGCATCGCAACGCTTCGAGCGGAGTAAGCCCGCCTTGCTGGAGCATCCAAAGCTCCCAGTGCGCGCCGAGGCCCTGAAGCTGCCCGTGCGCGCCGAGCTGCGCCTTGCCGCCCGCGCGCACAACGTCTCTGACGGTCTTCGCAAGCTCGAAGTGATAGAAGTCGTCTCCGGGAACCATCATTCTCCGGCGCGAGCGAGGGTCAATGTTCCTGCGCGGGGTGAAGCGAAGGAGCTTCCCGTTCTCGTAGACGTTCGTGTGTTGATACCAGTAGTTCTCGCCCCAGATGCCGCCGTAGCCGACGATGAGCGTGGGCGTGTAGCCGGTCTTGCTCTTCGCGAAGAGCGTCAGCGCGTCCTTGTAGAGCGGAGCGACCGGCACGGCGTGCTCTATCCCCGTGTGCCCGTCGAGGATCATCGTCATGTTGTGGAAGAGGGTGGAGCCGCCTTCGGGGACTACCATCATGTCGAGGTCGCGCGCGGCCTTGATGATGCGCTGGCGGTTGTCGCGTCGGAGCTGGTTGTAGCTCTTGACGGAGAACGCGCCGTCGGCCTTGAGGCGTTCGAGGTGCGCGCGCGCGTCGTCGTAGGAGTTGACGACGGCCTTCTCAGGGCTTTCCGCGCCGTAGAGTATGAAGCCGGTCGAGAAGACGCGCGGCCCGGTCAAAACGCCGGCCTTGACCATCTCGCTCTGCGCGAAGACGGTCTGCGTCGCAGCCGAAGGATCGTGCGTCGTCGTGATGCCGTATGCGAGGTTCGCCCAATAGGGCCACTGCTTTTCGGGGATGATGTCGAGCGTGTCGTAGCTCATGTGCGCGTGAACGTCAACGATGCCGGGCATGATGGTCTTGCCCGCCATGTCAATTCGCTTCGCGCCCGCCGGAATATCAACACGCGCGCCGACGGCCTTGATGCGGTTGTCCTCGACGAGAATCGTGCCGCGCTCGATAACCTCGTCGCCGCGCATCGTGATGATGCGCGCGTTCGTGAGCGCGACCGTGCCGCGCGGGCGCGCAGGCTCGAAGTCGAAGCCGATTACAGTCTTTCGCGCGGCGGGCGTCTTCTCGTCTTTGGCGAGCGCGCGGAAGATGTTGTCGAGGCTCTGCTCGTAGAAGTTCTCGCCGAGCGTCCACTGGACGGACTTGCTGTCGGCAGACCACGCGAGCCAGTCGCCCGACTCCACCGAAACGCTCTTGACCGGCACGCCCGTCTCGGTCGAGCTTAAACGCACGGTCTTACCGACGAGCGGGAAAGGCGCGACGTATAGCTTGTGCAGCTCTTTGAAGAATATCCACTTGAAATCCGGCGAAGGGATCATCTCGCCGACGAGCGTGCCCTCTATGTGACGTTTGGCGTCGTCGCCTGTGAGCTTGACGCTCGAAAGGTACGTGACGAAGCGCGTCGGCTCGGTCGGCCCTGAGCCGGGGCCGCCGCCCTGTTCCATGTAGTAGATGCGGTCGCCCGCGGGATCGAAACTGAGAATGGGCATTCGCGCGTTCGGGCCTCGGCTCTGCAAGTCGGCCACGTAGTTGTGGCGCTGGCCGTCCCAGTAGTGAATCTCGAACGAGGACTCGCTCGCGAGATCAGCCTGATTGTAGACGCTGCCGCGCCCTTTGAGGTACGCGATCTTCGTTCCATCCACGGAGAAGGCCGGGTTCGCGTACTGGTCGCCGGCGGTCGTAACCTTGCGCGCGTTCGTGCCGTCGGAGTTCGCCACCCAGACCGCGCCCTTTTCAGTGTCGCTCCAAGTGACGAAGGTTATTCGCTTGCCGTCCGCACTGAAGTTCGGCGCGTACTCAAGGTAGTTCGTTTTGAAGAGACGGCGCGGCGCACCGTCGCC
>DASQLL010000492.1:0-4010 GCA_035630035.1 Pyrinomonadaceae bacterium
GAAGACCTCACGCGCCTTACGGAAAATTTAAGCAACATCATCACCGACAAGGGCGGCACGATCACGAAGAACGAAGTGATGGGCCGCCGCCAGCTCGCCTACAGGGTCGGGCGCAAGAACGAAGGCATCTACGTGCTTTTCGAGATCGAGGGCACGGGCGGCGAGATCGCCGAGCTTGAGCGCCGCATGCGCGTGAGCGATCAGGTCATGCGCTACCTGACGGTGCGCGTGGACGAGGATCGCCAGCGCGCGGAGAAGCTCAAGAGCCGGCGTGCGCGCAAGGCGTCGAAGCGTCCGGGCGCGCCGGTGAGCAGTCAGGCCGGCGCAGCCGTCGAGATTGAGGGCGACGAGGCGTGAGGATCGCGCACGCGCGTTTCCTTTCGAGTTGAAGGATTGGCGGGCGCACGCCGCGCGGCAAAACCGAATGCGCGTGGCGGCCCCCTGTTGAAAGAGAGAAGAGAACTATGTCGAGAAACTTTTCGAGTGGCGAGCGCGACTTCGATTCAGATGACGAGAGGATGCCCGCGGGACGCTCGCAAGACCGGCGCCCCGGCAATCGCGGGCGCATGCGTCGCCGCAAAATCTGCCGCTTCTGCGTGGACAAGGTTGACATCATTGATTTCAAGGATGTGAAGCTCTTGCAGAACTTCATCCCTGAGCGCGGCAAGATTCTGCCGCGACGGATTTCCGGCGTCTGCACCGCGCACCAGCGCATGCTTGCGGAGGCCATCAAGCGCGCGCGCAACATCGCGCTTCTCCCGTACACCGCGGACTAAGGAGGCATCGGAGAAATGGCAACGACTACCGTACTTTTACGCGAGGACGTGGACAATCTTGGCGCGCGCGGCGAGATTGTTAAGGTCAAGGCGGGCTACGCTCGCAACTTCCTTCTTCCGCGCAAGCTCGCGGTTCAGGCCACGGCGGGCAACGTCAAGCAGATCGAGGCCGAGCGCGCCGCGCTCCTCAAACGTGAAGCGCGCGACCGCGCGACCGCCGAGGCGCAGTCCGCCTTGATGAGCAGCGTGCAGCTCACATTCGAGCGCAAGGTCGGCGAGCATGGCCTGCTCTACGGCTCCGTGACCGCGCTGCACATCGCCGACGCGCTCAAGGAGAAGGGCTACGAGATTGACCGCCGCCGCATTCAACTTCACGAGCCGATAAAGGAGACGGGCGACCACACCGTCACGGTGCGCCTGCACCGCGACGTGAACGTCGAAATTCCCGTCATCGTCAAGGGCGAGGGCGGCGCACAGACCACTGGCAACGCCACCGCAGCCCCCGCGGCAGAGACACCCGCGGGCGAAGAGGCCGCGACCGAAACGGATGTGAGCGTGGCTTTCGCCGAAGAGTCGCAAGAAGTCGGCTAAGCTCAAAGGCGGAAACGCGAGCGTGAGCGAGCGTGTATTCTTGCTTCGACACGCTCGCTCACGCTCGCGTTTCCGCCTTCTTCTTGTCAGGGAATTTTTTCCACTTGTGGAAAACGAGGCGCGTCAACGTGACTGTTGTCGCGCCTCATTGCTTGTAGTATAAAGACGACGGCGCGACCCTACGCGCGCTACTTCGCTCGATGTCGAGCGAGGCGACATGGGGACGCGCCGTTTCCCTATCTGCACGGCGTTAATTTTCTACAGGCCCGCTCCCGATGGCACAGTTCATAGCCGACTCGACGCGCGACCAGATGCTCGAACGTCCGCTGCCCCACAGCGCCGACGCCGAGCGCGCCATACTCGGCGCGGTCGTCCTCGACAACGCGCTCGTCAATCAGGCCGTCGAGCTTCTGCGTCCCGAAGACTTCTACATACGCGCGCACCAGTTCGTCTTCCGTGCGATGACCGCTCTATCGGAGCGAGGCTCGGAGATAAACCCCATCCTCCTCGGCGAAGAGCTGCGCCGCGAGGGCGCGCTTGAGCAGACCGGGGGCATCGCCTTCATCTCGGAGCTGACCTACGGCCTACCGCACTTTACGAACGTCGCCGCATACGCGAAGGTCGTCAAAGACCACTCGCTCATGCGACAGCTCGTCAAGGTCGCGAACAAGATTACGAGCGAGGCTCTGGAAGGCGAGGACGAGGCCGCCTTCATCCTCGACCACGCCGAGGCCATGATCTTCGCGCTCGCGGACGAGCGAACGCGGCAAGGCTTCTCACACATCAAGCCGGTCGCCGACCAACTCCTCGAAAAAGTTCAGGAGATGGCCGGTCGCTCCGCGATGCTCACGGGCCTGACGACCGGCTTTACCGAGCTGGACACGATTACCTCCGGCCTACAGCCCTCAGACCTCGTCATCGTCGCCGCTAGGCCGTCAATGGGAAAGACCGCATTGTGCCTGACGCTCGCGCAGAACGCGGCGATTCAGTCCGGCGCGGTCGTGGGCATCTTCTCGCTTGAGATGTCGAAGGAGTCGCTGGTGATGCGTATGCTCTGCTCGGAGGGGCGCGTGGACGCGCACCGCTTCCGCAGCGGGTATCTGTCGCGCGACGAATGGGCGCGTCTGGCGGGTGCGCTGGGCACGCTGGCCGACGCGAAGATTTTTATTGACGACACGCCGGGCATCTCAGTGCTTGAGATGCGCGCGAAGGCGCGAAGGCTCGCGTCCGAGCAGAAGCGGCTCGATCTGATCGTCGTTGACTACCTGCAACTGATGTCCGGCTCGTCGCGCCGCGCAGAGTCGCGCCAGCAGGAGGTCTCGCAGATTTCGCGCGAGCTGAAAGGGCTTGCGAAGGAACTCAACGTCCCGCTCGTCGCGCTCTCGCAGCTCTCACGCGCGCCCGAAGCCCGGAGCGACCACCGCCCGCAGCTCTCAGACCTTCGCGAGAGCGGATGCCTCGCGGGTGACAGCCTTGTCACACTCGCTGACACCGGCGAACGTGTGGCGATACGAGAACTGAACGGCAAATCTGATTTCGCCGTGTGGGCGCTTAACGAGCAGACGTGGGAGACCGAGCGCGCCGTCGTCAGTCGCGCCTTTGCCACAGGCGTGAAGCCGGTCTATCGTCTTGTCACGAAACTCGGTCGGACAATCCGCGCCACGGCTAACCATAAATTCCGCGCCTTCGATGCATGGAAGCGTCTCGACGAGTTGGCTGTGGGTGAGCGGCTTGCGCTGCCGCGCTTTGTCCCCAGCCCGTTGACTCAAACGATGACTAACTCGGAGCTTGCTCTACTCGGTCACCTCATAGGCGACGGCTGCACGCTCCCACGCCACGTAATCCAATACACGACGCGTGAAAGAGACCTTGCGGAGCTGGTCGCATCGCTGGCCGTCGAGGTGTTCGGCGACGAGGTCAGGCCGCGCGTCAACGAGGAGCGGCGTTGGTATCAGGTTTATCTCACGTCCACGCGCCATCACACGCACAACGTGCGGAGCGCGATAGCCGAATGGCTGGACGAACTGGGCGCGTGGGGGCTTAGGTCTTACGAAAAGTTCATCCCCGGCAAAGTCTTCAAGCAATCGCGAGAGGCCATCGCATTATTCCTGCGCCACCTGTGGGCAACCGACGGCTGTATCTGGGCGGACGAAAAGAGTGGAAAACATCATCCGGGAATCTATTACGCAACGAGCAGCAAGTCTTTAGCGCACGACGTACAATCTCTCCTCCTTCGAGTCAGAATAAATGCTCGTTTGAGATCGGTATCTCAGGAGGGGAAAGGCAGAGATCAGTATCATGTAATAGTTAGCGGTAAATCAGACATCGAAAGATTCATCAACTCGGTCGGCGCGGTGGGCCTCCGTAAAAAGGAAGCGCTGACGAAAGTCGGAGGATTCATCTCGCAAACGAAGGCTAACACGAATCGGGACAGCATACCGCACGAAGTCTGGGAGAAGTTCGTTGTTCCTTCGATGGTAGAGCATGGAATCACAACTCGCCAGATGTTCACAGGCATCAACACAGCCTATTGCGGCACTGGAATTTATAAACAGAACATCAGCCGTGAGCGCGCGAGCTTGATTGCACGGGCGGTGCGCTCGGACAAGCTTTCACGTCTGGCGCAGAGCGATGTCTTTTGGG
>DASQLL010000493.1:0-6038 GCA_035630035.1 Pyrinomonadaceae bacterium
ACGGCGATGGGAAACTCGAACTCCTCCGCGCGTTCGGGCAAAGAGACGCCGAGCGCGCCCGACGCCAGCGCAAGATTCTTGCGTATGACGTGGGCGCGCGCGGGCACGTTCACTCTTTCGGTTAAAAGAAAACGGCTCGCAGGCTCGCGCAAAGCGGCGCGACCGAAGCCTGCGCGACGTAGCGCGCCCGAAAGCCGGGCGATTAAAGCGGATTTAAGAAGTCCTTGGAAATCTATGGCTAGGTCGAAGGGCGAGGCGCGTAACCGACGCAACTGACGGCGCGTTGCCGGCAGCGTCTCCCCAGACATCGGCCAGCGCCTCAATCCCTTCGTGTCCACTTCGATGAGGCTTTCCAAAAGCGGGTTGTCCCTCAAAATTTCCGCAGACCTTCGCTCCACCACCCACGAAATCTCCGCACGCGGCAGCGCACGCCTTATCGCCGCCGCCGCCGGCAAAGCGTGCACGATGTCGCCGATGCTTCCGAGTTTGACGATGAGAATACGCATAAAAGCCGTGACAGGTGACGGGTGACAGGTGACAGGAAAGAACTCTTGCTTTTACCTGTCACCTGTCACCCGTCACCTGTCACCCTCTTTAACATTTCCGTGCTCGAATGATCCTTCGGGTCGCCGACGATGGCGACGCGCCCGCCGTAGGAGCGTACCACGTCGCGCTCCGGCACGGTCTCTTCGGTGTAGTCTGTGCCTTTGGCATGGATGTCGGGGCGCAGGACGAACAGAAGCTCCGTGACGGTCGTCTCGTGGAAGATTGTGACGTAATCAACCGCTCGCAGTCCCGCGACCAACTCGGCGCGCTCGCGCTCAGGCAGGAAGGGGCGTCCCTCGCCCTTGAGCCGGCGCACCTCGTCGTCGCCGTTGACGCCGACGACGAGCAGGTCGCCGAGCGCGCGCGCGGCTTCGAGGTAGCGCACGTGCCCGACGTGCAAAAGATCGAAGCAGCCGTTTGCGAAGACGACGCGCGCGCCGTTCTTGCGCGCTATCGCCACGCGCGCTATAAGGCGGTTGCGCTCAAATACGCGGGCGGAGGCTTCGACCCTCTGCGTTTCGTCGCGGGCTGTCATGCGTAGAAGATAGTGTATGCGGGCGCGGCGTTCAATGGTCGGCGGCCTTACGGCGCGGCGGACTGCTTCAAGTAGTAGCCGACGATGAGCGACGAAGCCTCGTTGTAGTTCCTCACGCCAGACCTTATGCCGTTGACTTTAAGGTAGACGTGGTTGAGGCTGTTGCTGAAATTGCTCAGCCTGCCACGGTAGCGCGCCCAGAACTGCGCGCGCGCTTTCAAGTCGGCGCGCGGCCCTTCTCCCAACCCTGCGACCACGGCGCGGTAACGCTCCGGCGCGACGCGGTAAAGCACACCCAGCACGCGCAGCGCGCCCAGATAGCCTGAGTAGCGAACGTATGGATGCGAAGCTTTCGTGCAGACGATGAAGGCGACGAAGTTGGCCTCGTCCTCGCGCGCGAACCCGCGCTGGTGCGCCATCTCGTGCGCGACGGAGAAGGGGATGTCGAAGCCGGGCTGAATGGCGTTGTAGTTCGGCTCGCCCGTGAACGGCGAGTAGATGCCCGAAATGCCGAGCCTGCTCATCACGCCGGAGAAGTAGACGGCCTTAGGCGGCACGCTCCCGCCGGACGCGCCGCGCACGAGCGGCTCGCTTGCGTATGCTTCTTCCAGTACGGCGAAGAGTTGTGTGTTTGAAAGCGGCGACAGACTTCCGCCTCCGCCTTCGACGCTCAACCCGCTCTCCGAATAGTTACTGTTGATTCCTTCGATGATCGTGCGGCTGATCGCTTCTATCTCATGCGCGCTCGGCTCGCGCCGCTCGAATCCCAGCGTGTCGGCCAACTGCTGTCGCTTGTAGTTGAGACCGAAGAGGAGCATGAAGAGGGCCGAGACGATTGCCGCAGACCATAGAAGAGTCTTAAGCGCGGAGAGCAGCGTCGCGCCCGCTTCGCCGCGGCGAATGAAAAGCCGCTGCGTAACCCACGTGAGCCACGCGACGAGCGCGACCGCGAGCAGTGCGAAAAACATCTCTGCGAGCGAGAAGCTTGAGAGGCTTGCGAACGAAAGCGCGCGCGCGACGAAGGGGAAAAGGGCGCGGCTGTAGAAGCGTTCGACGAGCCGAGGCGCGAAGCCCGCGAGCGCCTGCAACGCGAAGACGGCTGCGAGCAGCGCGAACGGCGGCAAGAGCTTCATCCAAAGCTTTCGCTCTGGAAGAGTGATTCGCTTCGCCCACCCCGGAAGCATCATTCGCCCTCTTGAAGCACGGACGCGAGAAGCTCATGCGGGTAGACGCACGCCGTGCCGCGCTTGAGCACGACGATGCCGCCCGCGTGGTTGGCAAGCCGCGCCGCGTCGGAGTAGACGGAGCCGGAGGCGAGTGCGAGTGCGAAGGCGGCGATTACGGTGTCGCCCGCGCCCGTCACGTCAACCGCGTCGTGCGAGCCGACCGCTTCGATGTGTTGCGGCTCCGCGCCGCGCTCGACGAGAAGCATGCCGTGCTTGCCGCGCGTGACGAGCATCGCGTTGTAGCCGAGTCGCTGACGCAAACGCACGGCCTCAATCTCCAACTCACCGGCGTTCGTCAGACGCTTTCCCGCGACGTGCTCCACCTCGTCCTCGTTGGGCGTGGCGGAAGTGAAGCCCGCGAACTCCGAGAGTCGGTAGCGTGAGTCCACAAGCAAAGGCTTCGGGACATTCGCGGCGAGTGCGAGAAGCGCATCCAAAGTTTCTTTGCAGGCTACTCCGTAATTGTAATCCGAGACGATGACGGCGTCCGTCCTGTCGAAGCGTTCGCGGACGTTGCGAACGATCTCTTCGACGATGCCTGCATCCGGCAGCGGCTCGTTTTCGTAATCGAGCCGGATGACCTGCTGCCTCGGAGAGTGCGCGTGACCGGCGAGGACGCGCCGCTTCGTCGTCGTGCTCAACTCCGGCGCGACCACGACGCCGCCGCAGTCAACGTCCGCCGAAGTCAGCTTCTCCAAAAGCGCACGCCCCGCCGCGTCGTCGCCCACGACGCCGACAAGCCCTGCGCGCGCGCCGAGCGAGGCGAGGTTCATCGCACAGTTTGCCGCGCCGCCCGGCACCGTCTCGGTGCGCTCGTGGCGCAGAATCATCACGGGGGCTTCGCGCGAGATGCGACTTATCTCGCCGAACACGAACTGGTCGGCCACGAGATCGCCGACGACCAGCACGCGCCGCTCCGTGAACGACCCCACGAGCGCCGCAAGCCTCTCCGCCAGATTTTTTGTTTTGTTGCTCATCATACAGATGAGTTATGAGCAGAATACTGACTTCTGCTCTCCACGCATCACCTGCCTAACGTGTAATTCCTGTTTGCTGGTTTGAGAGCCTGCGAAGCAGGCGAGCAGAATAAAGCCCAGCGTGAAGCCGAAGGCGCAACGCTGGGTGTGTGCGTCCAATAATTTCTAAGCCCGCGAAGCCGGGCGGCAGCGCTGTATGAACGACAGGTCTGTCGCTCACTTCGTGAGCTTAATCTTCCTGTTGTGTTAATGACCCAGCGTTCGCCTACGGCTTCACGCTGGGCTTTACTCTGACGCTTGCTCCGCAAGCTGATAAAAGAATTACACATTAGGTGTCATTTCTCTCAACAATCGCTCGAACCGCTTCGAGCAAATCTTCTGCGATGAGGTTGGGCCTATGCTGCCAGCCGTGGCTCTGGTGCTCAAGCTCGCCGCGCCCGTAGCCCGTCAGCACGAACGCGGAGCGAACTCCGGCGTTGCGCGCAAGCTCAGTGTCGCTGTGGCGGTCGCCGACCATCCAGCAGCGCGAGAGGTCGAGTCCGAAATCCTCGGCGGCGCGTCTGATTAGTCCCGGCTTCGGCTTGCGACAGTCGCAGTCCTGCCGGTACGGCGGCTCGCCGACTGTTGGATGATGCGGGCAGTAGTAAATCGCGTCGAGTCGCGCCCCGCCGCGCTCCAACTCCTGCTTGAGAACATTGTGAACGTCGCCTATCAACTCCTCTTTGAAGTAGCCGCGCGCGACGCCCGCCTGATTCGTGACGAGGATGGCGAGCCAGCCCGCCGCGTTGAGCGTCCGCACGGCCTCCGCCGCGAAGGGGAAGACGCGGTAGCGCGAGGCGTGGTTGACGTAGCCGATCTCTTCGGAGATCGTCCCGTCGCGGTCAATGAAGACCGCGCGCCGCGAGTTCGTCATCGCGCGACCTCCAACTTGCGCCGCGGCTCGAGCGCGCGGGCGGCGAGCGCGAAAACTTCTTCGGCGGAGATGGCCGTCATGCAACGGTGGTCTATGGGACAGTCGCGAAGCATGCACGGCGCGCAGTCGGGCGGACGACGAACGACCTCCGCGAGCGGCGAGAAGGGGCGCGTGGTCACAGGGTTCGTCGGGCCGAAGATGACGACGACGGGGCAGCCCACGGCTGCCGCGACGTGCGCCGGGCCTGTGTCATTCGTGACGAGCAGATCGGCGACGCCGAGCACGGCGGCTGTCGTCGAAAGGTCGGTCGTCCCGGTCAGCACGAAGGGGCTGCTACGCATCCGTCGCGCGACCTCCTGCGAAACGTCAAGCTCTTCGCGCGCGCCTATGAGGAGAACTTCCGCACCGCTTTTCTCGGCGAGCATGTCCGCGAGCGCGGCGAAGCGCTCTGCGGGCCAACGCTTCGCGCGGCTGTTGGTCGAGCCGGGGCACAGCGCGACTATCGGACGGTCGGGCCGGAGGCCGTGCGCGCGGAGCAGATCGCGTGCGGCGCGCTTGCGAGTTTCGTTAACCGCGAGGTCGAGTTGAGGCTCGCGCGTCTCGACGGTCGAAGAGCCTCGGAGCATGCGCTCAAGCTCGGCGACGATGTTGAGGTAGTAAAAAACTTCGTGTCGCTCGCCGCGCCATTCGGGAAGAGGAATCGCGTGCGTGAGGAGCGGGCCGCGTCCCTGCGCGGCGTAGCCGATGCGTGCGGGGACGCGCGCGAGCGCCGCGACGAGCGCGGGCGCGAATGCGTTCGGGAAGAGAAGCGCGAGATCGAAGCGGCGAGCGCGCCACCGGCGCGATTCATTCCAGACGGCGACGGGGCCGCTCCCCTCGTCTTCGACGTTTAGAATGTCGTCAATGAAATCCGCGCCCTCGAAAATTCCTTCGGCCCATGCGCGGGTCGCCAGCGTGACGCGCGCGTCCGGCAGCACGCGGCGAAGCGCGCGCAACGCGGGCACGGTCAACACCGCGTCGCCCACCCAGTTCGCGCCGCGCACGACCACGCGCTCGATTGTCAGAGCTTGAAGGCTTTTCCCCACGTCTCTAATTCTGGTTTAAAAGTCGTAGATTAAAGTGCCGCGAACATTTGCGAGCAGGGCATGCGCTACACAAGGAAAGAATTAACAGGGATGGACAGGATAAGGAAGAAAAGTCAGAAGTCAGAACGATGAACGATGAACTGAAAGACATCTGCTTTTCAGTTCATCGTTCATCGTTCTGACTTCTGCGTTTGCATTTATCCTGTCCATCCCTGTTAATTCTCTTTCTTCACGCGGCAACTCACCAGCCGCGCTGAATCTCCCAACGGTCAACTACGCGCCCGCCTTCAAGCACGTTGTAGTGTGAGTGCTGTGCCGCGGTGAGGCACGAGTGATTCGCAAGCACGCGGACGCGCATGCCGACGCTCAGGCGGTCGAGCAAGCTTTCATCATCAACCGGCACCTCGCCATGCTCCTGCGAGACAGAGCCGACGCGCGCCCCCGTGTCGTCTCCTTCCAAATCAAGCACGCGCCCGAAGCCGCACGCGGGGTCAAGCTCGCACGCGCCGCGGTCTTTCGAGAGCGCGATTGCGCCCGCGTCCAACACGACCTTGCGTCGGGCGCGGTCGCGGTGGACGACCGATGCGAGAACGGTCAGGGCGCAATCGTCGAACCGGCAGCTTCCGAGCGTCGCTTGAAAGGCGTCGAAGAAGATGTAGTTGCCGGGCCGCGCTTCGTCCACACCGTCGAGGTGGTCAACCTGCGTAATGGTCGGCGTCGAGCCGACGCTTATGGTCGTAACTTCGATGCCGCCGG
>DASQLL010000494.1:0-3055 GCA_035630035.1 Pyrinomonadaceae bacterium
CGCAAAGCCACGAACCGAAAGACAAGGCGGCGGCGCGTTAACAACGCGCCGCCGCTTTTGGATGTACGAGTCAGAAACGCGAGCGTGAGCGAGCGTGTCTACATCACGTATGACACGCTCGCTCACGCTCGCGTTTCCGCCTGCGCGCTGAAACTGTAGTTGCTCTAAGATGAAAAATTTCCGCCTCCCGCGTTCGGTGCGCTGCCCGCGCGTTGATGAGACGGCGAGTCGCGCGATAAAGTAGGGCGCAGGGAGCAAAGCACCGCAGAGATGAGCCGGACGATTCACTTCGCAGACAAGGGCGTGCGCGCGCGCACGGCGGCCTCGGACGAGGACGTGCGCGCTCTCTTGCGCGAGATAGTCGGCGAAGAGAATGTTCTGGTTGACGAGGAGAAGGTCGAGCCTTACGCGGGCGACGCGCTGAAAGAGAAGTTCTCGCCCGAAGCCGTCGTGCTGCCGCGAACAGCCGCCGAAGTGTCTGCGATAATTCGTCTCGCGAACGAGCGCGGCTTTCCCGTCACGGCGCGCGGCGGCGGCGTCGGCTACACGGGCGGGGCCGTGCCGGTCGAGGGCGGCATCGTCGTCGGCACGGACAGGATGAACCGTATCAAAGAGGTCAGCGTCGAGAACGTCTACGCCATCACGGAGCCGGGCGTTACGACCTACGCGCTGCAACAGGCGGTCGAGGCCGTGGGGCTTTTCTACCCGCCCGACCCCGCCTCGTACAAGAACTCTTTCATCGGCGGCAACATCGCGGAGAACGCGGGCGGCATACGCTCCGCGAAGTACGGCGTGACGAAGCACTACGTCCTCGGCCTCGAAGTCGTGCTGCCCACGGGCGAGATAGTCCGCACGGGCGGCAAGACGAGCAAGAACGTCGTCGGCTTCGATCTGACGGGACTCGTCTGCGGCTCGGAAGGAATGCTCGGCATCATCACGGAGGCGACGCTGCGTCTGCTGCCTCTGCCGGAAGCGACGCGCACCGTGCGCGCGACCTTCGAGACGATGACGGCGGCCTGCGCGTGCGTCCCGCACTTCACGCGCGCGCGCGTCACGCCCGTCGCAATCGAGGTGCTTGACCGCAACGCCATCCGCGCTGTCGAGACGGAGTTCGCCTTCGGCATCGGCGCGGATGCGGGCGCGCTCCTGCTCGTCTCGGTTGACGGCGAGCGCGAAGAGGTCGAGCGCACGTCGCGCGTCGTCGTAGATGTCGTTAAGAAGTTGGGCGGCTACGACGTTCTGCGCTCCGAGACGCGCGAGGAAGAGGACAAGCTCTGGGACGTGCGCCGCGCACTGTCGCCCGCGATAAAGAAGTTCGGCACGCTCAAGTTCAACGAGGACGTGGTCGTGCCGCGCTCGCGCGTGCCTGAGCTTATCGAGCGCGTAGAAGAAATAGGGCGGCGGCTCGAAACTTTCGTCGTCAACTTCGGACACCTCGGCGACGGCAACATACACGTCAACTTCATGTGCGACCGCGCGGACGCGGAGGCCGTCGCACGCGCGCGAGAGGCCGTGCGCGAGACCTTCGCCGTCTCGGTCGAGCTTGGCGGCACGATAAGCGGCGAGCACGGCATCGGCTACGTCAAAGCCCCGTATCTTTCGATGGCACTCGGCGTCGAGACCATCGAGGCCATGCGCCGCATCAAACGCGCGCTCGACCCCAACGGGATTCTAAATCCGGGTAAGATGTTTAACTCGTGACAGGTGACGGGTGACAAGTGACAAGTAAAAACTTGTCCTTTCCTGTCACCCGTCACCCGTCACCTGTCACGCTTATGCTTTCTGTTCTTCTCGAACTCCAACGACTCAAGCGCCTCGACCGGACGGGCTGGGTTTTGCGCGGGCTGCCGCCGGGGGCGGAGTCGGTGGCGTCGCACTCTTACGGCGTGGCGCTGGCGGCGATGCTTCTGGCGGACGAGTGCGCGTCGCGCGGCGTGCGCGTGAACGTCGAGCGCATGCTGAGGCTCGCGCTGCTGCACGATCTTGCGGAGACGCGGACGGGCGACATGCCGCGCACCGTCGCGGACTACTACACGAGGGACGCGCGCAAACGCGCCGAGCGCGAGGCGTTCGACGACGTTATGCGCGGCACGTATGGTGCGGCGCGTTACGCCGCGCTGCACGAAGACTACGAGGAGCGCGCGAGTTTGGAAGCGCGTCTCGTGAAGGCGGCGGACGTGATTGACCTGCTCGCGCAGGCTCTCGCGTTCGAGCGCGCGGGCGCGCGCGGCCTCGGAGAGTTCTGGGAGGGCGTCGAGGAGCGCGACTTCGGCCTTGAGGGCGCGAGCCGCGACGTAGTGCGCGAGACCATCGGCGCGCTCGTGCGCGCACGAAATGAAGTGAGCAGTGAGCGGTGAGCAGTTTTCAGTTTTCAGTTTTCAGTTTGATCGGACGGCGGTTGTGCGCGTCCGGCTAGGATGAAACCGAAAACTGAAAACTGAAAACCGAAAACTGAAAACTGAAAAATGATTGACTGGCTGACACAGACGATTCACGGCTGGGGGCTGACGTGGGGGCAGGTGATTTTCGGAGTCCTGTTCTCCGTCTTCACGTTCGTCGCGAGCATATTGGTCGTGACGGTCGTGTTGGTGAAACTCCCGGCGAACTACTTCCACTCGTCGCACGCGCGCGAGTTCCTCGTCGAGCGTCACCCCGTCTTGCGCGCGCTCGGCATCTTCGCGAAGAACCTCATCGGCTTGATGCTGGTCGCGCTCGGCGTCGTCATGTCGCTGCCGGGCGTTCCGGGGCAGGGGGTTCTGACAATCCTGCTCGGCGTCATGCTGTTAGACTTCCCCGGCAAGCGCGATCTGGAAGCGCGCCTCGTCAGCCGCCCGCGCGTCTTCCGCGCCATCAATAGCTTACGCGAACGATTCGACAAGCCGCCGCTGATGCTGGACTGAATGGGTGTTGGGTGCTGGATGTTAGGTGTTGGGAGATGTCTAAGAGCTGGTTGCAAAATTAAAGGAACTGAAGTGTAAGAAAGCATAAGATAGAGGCTTGATTCTGACAAGAAAGCAAACCTATGTCCGAGCCTCTTCTATCTGAACAACTGTGG
>DASQLL010000495.1:0-11391 GCA_035630035.1 Pyrinomonadaceae bacterium
TCGTCCTGACTCATGATCTGTGCGTTAAGCTCGATTGCCTTCTTGAAGGAGTCAATCGCCTGCGTCGTCTGGCCGGAAGCGGCGTAGGCGAGGCCGAGGTTGTAATGCGCGACGGGCTGGTCTGCCGCGAGCACGACGACCTGCTTGTAAGCCTCGACGGCTTCTTTCGGCATGTTGTCGGCGGAGAGCGTGTTGCCCATGTTGTAATACGACATGGCCTTGATCATCGCCTTCTCTTCAGCCTTCATCCCTGACTTATCGGCAAGCTCGACCGCACGCTTGTACGTGGCGACCGCTTCCTTGTTGCGCCCTGCGGCTTCGTATGCCGTGCCGAGGTTGTAGAAAGCCTTCGCGCTTTCGGGCTTCAGCTCGGTCACGCGCTTGAGGGGCGCGATGGCCTCTTCGGGCTTGCCCGCGTCGAGGCTTTCCTCGCCCTTGTGCGTGAGCGAGTCGGCGTCGTCGGTGACGGCGCGCGTGGCCCCGCCCGCGATCAGGCGGTTCGAGGCGTCGCGGCCCGCGTACTGCGCGAAGCTCGCGTTGGCCTGAAGCTTCTTCTTCGGGGGCTTCTGGCCCTGCGCCGGCTTGGGCGCGTTGTTCTGCGAGCTGACCGTCCCCGAGCTTGTGGCTAGCAACGCGAGGACAAGCGCGGCGAGGGCCGGCAAGATGACGAGGGCGCGGGTTACGTTTGTGAACATTTTGGGCATGACAGCTTACCTCTTTCTTGATCCTCTCAAACGGTGTGTTGAAGTGATCGGTTCATTGATTCAACGAATCAACCTTTCGGATTCGGAACTGAAAACAAAACTCGACGGGCAAAGCCAAAGCTTGAGACGCACGCAACGGCGCGCTCAGTTGCCCGCCAGCGCCGCGGCGCGCAGCTCCTGCGTGATCTTCTTCGGCTTTACGGTGAAGACGGACGTGCTGATGGTCTTTCCTTTCACCTTCACGTCGCCGAGCGGCTGCGTGTCGTAGTCAACGCCGAGCAGTTCGGCGGTCGAGTCGCTGACTAGGAGCGGGACGCCCGCCTCCTTCGTCGTTGATTCGAGCCGGGCCGAGAGGTTCACGGTGTCGCCGATGATCGTGTACTCAAGGCGTCCGGGCGCACCGACCACGCCGCACATCGCCTCGCCCGTGTGTATGCCGACGCCGATGGCGATGTGCGGGCGGCCCATGCCCTCCCACTCCTTATTCATAGTCTCGACCTCTTCGAGCATCTTCAAGCCGCACAGAACCGCCGCGCGCGCTTCGAGCTTTTCGCCGCGGTTGACGGGCGCGCCGAAGACGATCATCAGGCCGTCGCCGATGTACTTGTTGATGTGGCCGCCGTAGAAGCTGATGACATTGTGCATGCGGCTGAAATAGTCGTTCAGCCAAGAGACGACCTCGGCGGACGACTTCGCGGATTCAGTGAGCGTCGTGAAGCCGCGTATGTCCGTGAAGATAATCGTGACGACGCGCGACTCGCCGCCTAGCTGCACCTCGTCGCGCTTAGTCCAAAGCTCCTCTGCGACCTCGGACGAGACGCAGCGCGAGAAGATGTCCATCACCTGCGCGCGCTCGGCCTCCTTCTCTTCGCGCACCGCGCGCTCGTGCGCGTAGCGGAGCGCGAACCCCGTCGGCGCGAATATCGCGAGCGCGACCCAAGAGCTTGCGAGCGGCAGCACGAGGCCGCGCGCGTCGAAGGCCCACATGCCGACGGCGAGCAGTCCGACCCCGATCAGCGCGACGCACGCGAAGGCGAGGAACGCACGCAGCCAGAAGACGGGAAGCGCGGCCAGCCCGAGCGCGAGAAGCACGAGCGCGATCCGCCAGACGTATGCGGGGCGCACGAGCGTCTGGCCGAAGAGAATCGTCGCGGCGGACGTGGCGTGAATCTCCACGCCGGGCATGCGCGCGGGCACGAGCGGGAGCTTACGGTCGAAGACGCGCGCCAGAGACATCGGCTCGTAGTACGGCGTGAAGAAGAGGTCGGGCGCGTCGTTGTTGGTCGCGCCGATGAAGACGATGCGGTCGCGGAACAACTCGTCCGGCAGTTGCGCGTCCGGGTTGAAGAGAATGTCTTTGGCCGAGACGATGCGGAAGCCGGGGGTGCGCCCTCGGAAATCGAGCTGGAGCGTGCCGTCCGTGCGTAGCGGCAGCACTCGGTCGCCGAGGCGGAACGCGTTCTCGCCGTCGGGCTTCAACTCTTCGCCCGTGTAGAGCTGCGCGACCGCCGAGCCGAAGCTGAACTGCGGCTGCTCTTCGCCGGGGCGCTGCCTGACGAGCATCGTCGAGCGCACCGCGCTGTCGCTGTCGTGCGGCAGGTCTGCGAAGCCGACCGCCGTGGCGTTGTCGGCGAACATCGGCAGAGGATAGATGGCGGGGATGCCGCCGGCTTCGAGCTTCTGCACGATGACTATGTTCTCCGTGTTGTAGATCGAGTCGGACATGGCCTGATCGGCGGCCTTATCCTCCTCGCTCAGTCCGCCCTCTTCGGAGAGATAGAGGTCGAGGCCGATGACCTTCGCGCCGCCGTCGCGCGCGCGGTCAATCAGGCGCGCGTACCACTCGCGCGGCCACTTCTGCAAACGAATGTTCGACGCTTTGATTGCGGCCTCGTCAACCTCGATGATCGTTATAGGCTCTTTCGGCCCGCGCTCGCGCAACTCTTTGTGGCGCGCGTCGCGAAGTTGGAACAGAAGGTCGAGCGTGCGGTTCTCAAGCGCGGTCGTGAGGCCGTAAGGGTTGCTGCCGTAGCTTCCGTCCGAGTCGCGCAAGGGGCGCATCGCCAGAGCGACGCAGAGCCAGATGACCAGCGTCAGCCCGACGGCCAAAGCCCAATACCAGTTGCGCAGAAGATGTGGCAGGAAGGACAGGCGACGTGCGGCCATGGGGGTTTTTCTTTCTCTCTCAGACGTAAGAATCGTGTGGGCCGGCGACAAAAGGCCGGCAAGGCATTACGTCAGTGTCGGGTGAATCGAGGGCAACGGTTGTTTCAGTCTCGACTGGCCTCGCCTCGGCGGGCCGTGGCTTTTCACGCCTCATGTCGCGGGGCGTAAAAAGTAACTTGTGGAAGCGCGACGATTGTAAGGCCATGTCGCCGGGCAGTCAACGTCTCATCGCGCGCAGTAGTGTCCTAATTTAACAAGTCTCAGTGCGATCTCTGTGTTCTCTGTGTCTCTGTGATGAGATTGGAGTACGCCAGACTCACCACACAGACACAGAGAACACGGAGCGAGCACAGAGTTATCTGAAACTAGGTCATTGCCGAAAAATGAGATGACTTCCTTCCGTGTCGTCGGCACTTTTATTATAAAGTATTCTCTTTAAGCCGGAGAGCCGACGAACCGATGGAGAGCATGGAGAATAAGCAGTGACAGTTGATGCGAGCGCGACGAGCTTGATCGAGCCATACGGCGGCGTTCTGGTTGACCTGCTCGTGTCAGCCGAGGAGAAGGAAGACGTGCAGGCTCGCGCGGGCGCGCTTCCGCGCGTCAAGCTCACGCAGCGGAGCATCTGCGATTTGGAGATTCTCGCAACGGGCGGCTTCTCTCCGCTGCGCGGCTTTCTCAAACAAGAAGATTACCGGCGCGTCGTCGGGGAGATGCGCCTCGCGAGCGGCGAGCTGTTCCCCGTCCCCGTCACTTGCCCCGTCGAGCCGACGGCGGGCGTCCGTGTGGGCCGCGAGATCGCCTTGACGGACATGCACGACGGGCTGCTCGCGTTGATGCGCGTCGAAGAGGTTTACGAATGGGACTTGAATGAAGAGGCGCGGCTGGTTTGCGGAACCACAGACCCGCGCCACCCTCTGGTCGCCGAGATGCACTCGTGGGGCAGGCTCAACATATCCGGCGAGCTGCGCGTCGTCGCGCTCCCGCGCAATTTCGACTTTAAGGATTTGAGACTGTCGCCGTCCGAAGTGCGCCGAAGGCTCTCCGCGCTCGGTCGGCGCAACGTCGTCGCGTTTCAGACGCGCAACCCGCTCCACCGCGCACACGAAGAGTTGACCAAACGCGCGGCCAGCCGCATCGGCGGGACGCTCCTGCTCCACCCCGCCGTCGGGATGACGAAGCCCGGCGACATAGACCACTACACGCGCGTTCGCTCGTACAAGGCGCTGGCCGAGCGCTACTACGAGCGCGAACGCATGTTGCTCGCGCTGATTCCTCTGGCGATGCGTATGGCCGGGCCGCGCGAGGCCTTGTGGCACGCCATCATCCGCCGAAATTACGGCGCGAACCATTTCATCATCGGACGCGACCACGCAAGCCCCGGCAGAGATTCCGAGGGCCGCCCCTTCTATCAACCCTACGAGGCGCAGAGGCTTCTCGAACAGCATCGCGCGGAGATCGGCGTCACGCCTCTGCCTTTCTCGGAGCTGCTCTACCTGCCTGACGAGGATCGCTACGAAGAGGCCGCGCGCATCCCCGACGGCAAGCGCATCGTCGCCGTTTCGGGCACGGAGATTAAGACGGAATATCTGGATCGTGGCCGCGCGCTTCCCGGCTGGCTCACGCGCCCCGAAGTGGCGACGATACTCGCGGGCGCGCACCCGCCGCGCGACCGGCAGGGGTTTTGCGTCTGGTTCACGGGCCTTAGCGGCGCGGGAAAGACGACGACCGCCGACATACTCGCCGTCAAACTTCTCGAACGAGGACGGCAGGTCACGGTGCTGGACGGCGATGTCGTCCGCGCGAACCTCTCGAAGGGCCTCGGCTTCGGCAAAGACGACCGCGACACGAACATCAGGCGCATCGGCTACGTCGCCGCCGAGATCGCGCGGCACGGCGGCGCATGCATCTGCGCGGCGGTGAGTCCGTACCGCACGACGCGCAACGAGTGCCGCGCGATGGTCGGGCACGAGCGCTTCATAGAAGTTTTCGTGGACACGCCTCTCGAAGTCTGCGAGAGCAGAGACGCCAAGGGCATGTACCGGCAGGCGCGCGAGGGAAAGCTCAAAAACTTCACGGGCGTCAGCGACCCGTACGAGCCGCCGCTCGATCCCGAACTGACGATAGACACCGTAAATCTCTCCGCCGAAGAGAACGCCGCGCGCATTCTCGCGCACCTCGTCGGGCAGGGCTTCGTTCACGCGTCCTCGTCGCAGGCGGAGGCTTGAGGAATGGAAGTGAAAGAGCCGGCATCTTTCTCGACGCCTTCCGACGCGGCCCCGTGGCGCAAATGGCTTGACAACATTTGCGCCACGGCCTACCGTTCAACCGTCTCCGCAGTTTGAGCGCACCGAACTTGAAAGACTTGTCCCGACGCCGCGCTTCTCTTCGCCGCCTGACGCACGCGCCAGCCGCGGCCAGCCCGAATAGGAATGCCCTGAAACGTTCGCCCTACAACCTTACTCCTATGAAGAACAGAACAACGTCCAACTCTAACGAGATGCCGAGCGCGCATGCCGGCGTCACAAAAATCTCCCGCCGCCGTCTGCTGCTTACGACGCTCCTGCTCGTCCCGCTCGCGCTCGCGACGCCCGCGTCGCGCACAGCCACGGTCGTCGTCGCGGACGCCGTGACGCCGCGCCCGGAGCTTGTGCTTCAGACGGGACACGCGATGCGCGTTGACGCAATCGCGTTCAGCCCAGACGCGCGCCTCGTCGCTTCGGGCAGCGCGGACAACACGGTGCGCCTCTGGGACGCCGAGACGGGGCGCGAGCTGCGAAGGCTCGCAGGGCACACGCTCTACGTCCGCGCCGCCGCCTTCAACCACGACGGCAAACTCCTCGCGTCCGGCTCGACCGACGGAAGCGTTCGCGTCTGGGATGTCGCGACCGGCGCGGAGGTGAAAACTTTGACGGGCGTGGGCAGTGTCGTCAGCCTCGCCTACAGTCCCGACGGTCGCGCGCTCGCCGCGGGGACGATGGACAAGATGGTGAAGCTCTTCGACACGAGCGCGTGGGGCGAGCCTCGCGCGCTGGCGGGCCATCAGAATCAGGTGACGAGCCTCGCGTTCAGTTCTCCTGACGGCAAGACGCTTGCTTCGGGCAGTAAGGACGGCGCGGTCAAACTCTGGGACGTGAGCGCGGGGCGCGAGTTGCGCTCGCTCGCGGGACACACAGGTTTGGTTAAGTCGGTCGCTTTCAGCCCGGACGGAAAACTCGTCGCGACGGCTTCGTTCGACGGCACGGTTAAAATCTGGAAGACGAGTGACGGGCGCGAGGCGCGCACGCTGACGGGCTTTGCGGGCAAGGCCGTGGCCGTCGCGTTCACGTCAAGCGGTAAAGAACTTGTCGCGGCGTCGAGCGACCGCTCGGTGCGCGTCTTCGACACGCAGACTTGGAACGAGACGCGCGCCGTGCGCGGAAGCACTGACGACGCGGAGCCGCCGAGCGAGGCCGCCGCCTTCGGTGCGGACGGAAAATTTTTGGCGACGAGCAACGGCGACAAGACCGTCCAACTGCGCGACCTCGCGGCGGCACGCAAAGGCGCGGAGGGTGGCGCGCGCGTCTTCGCGAGCTATTCGAGCGGCGTCTACTCGACGGCCTTCAGCCCCGACAAGCGTTGGTTCGCGACCGGCGGCAAGGACAAGTCCGTGCGCGTCTGGGAAGTCTCTTCGGGACGAAGGGTGCGCGCGTTCACGGATCACACGGGCTGGGTCACAAGTCTCGTCTTCAGCCCCGACAGCAAGCTCCTCGCGTCCGGCTCTCTGAGCGGCCACGTCAAGCTCTGGGACAACGAGACGGGGCACGAGACGCACACGCTCGAAGGCCACACGGAGAGCGTCAACGCCGTAGCCTTCAGCCCCGACAGCAAGTGGCTCGCGACCGCGAGCGGCGACACTACGGTGCGCGTCTGGGACGCCGCGACGGGCAAGGCCGCGCGCACGCTCAGCGGTCACGCGGCGGAGGTCAACGCCGTCGCCCTCAGCACGGACGGGAAGACAATCGCTTCGGGCAGCGCGGATAAAACGGTCAAGCTCTGGGACGCAGCGACGGGTCAGAAGACGGGCGAGCTGCAAAGTCAGGGCGAAGTTTTCGGCGTCGCGTACAGCCGCGACGGCAAGACGCTCGCGGTAGCGAGCAAGGACGGCTCGATCAAGCTCTACGACGCTACGGGCGCAGGGAGTGAGCCTCGCACGCTCGCGGGCCACAAGGGAAGCGTGCGCGCCGTCGCGTTCAGCCCCAACGGTGAGATGCTCGCGTCGGCGGGCGCGGACGGCAGCGCGCGCATCTGGGACGCCGCGACGGGCAGTGAGTCGTTCCGTCTCGCAGGCCACACGGACGCGGTCAACAACGTCGCCTTCAGTCCCGACGGCGCGTGGCTCTCGACGGGGAGCGAGGACGGCAGCGCGCGCATCTGGGAGACAAAGACCGGCGCGGGCGCGGCGACTCTCGTCTCCACCACGGACACGCGCGACTGGCTCGTCGTCTCGCCCAACGGGTTGTTCGACGGCTCGCCCTCGGCTTGGAATCAAATCCTCTGGCGCTTCAACCAGAACACTCTGAGCTTCGCGCCCGTCGAGGTCTTCTTCAACGAGTTCTTCTACCCCGACCTGCTCGCGGACATACTCGCAGGCAAACACCCGTCCGCCAAACAGGACATCGCGCAGATAGACCGCCGTCAGCCGCGTCTGACGCTCGCGCTCGCGGACGCATCGGCTGACCCCTCGACGCCCGTCGCCACGCGCACCGTGAAAGTCCGCGTCGAGGTGACGGACGCTCCGGCGGGCGCGCGCGATCTCAGATTGTTTCGCAACGGCGCGCTCGTCCACGTGCAGCGCGGCGCGGTCGCGTCGGCTGCGGGACGCGCGACGCTCGAAGCGGTCGTGCCCGTAGTCGCGGGCGAGAACGATTTCACGGCCTACGCCTTCAACCGCGACAACGTGAAGAGCGCGGACGCGCTGCTCGAATTGCGCGGCGCGGAAAGCCTGAGGCGCGTGCCCACGACGCACATACTCGCCGTCGGCGTTAACGAGTACGAGAACCCGTCGTACAACCTCAAGTTCGCCGTCGCCGACGCAACCGACATGGTCGCGGAGGTGAAGCGCCAGCGCACGCTCATCGAGCCGGGGGGCAAGATCGAGTCCGCCATGCTGGTCAACCAAGAGGCGACGAAGGCGAACATCGTGACCGCGATAAAACGTCTGTCGGGCGCGGAAACGGGGCCGCTTGCGGCGGGAGTGCCGAAGGTGCTCGAAGCGTTGACGCGCGCGGAGCCGGAAGATGTGGTCGTGATCTACTTCGCGGGCCACGGCACGGCGCAGCAGAACCGCTTCTATCTCATACCGCACGACCTCGGTTACAAGGGCGAGCGCGAGGTCAAGACCGAGTTCAACCTGAAGTCAATACTCGACCACAGCCTCAACGACGTGGAGATGGAGGTGTTATTCGAGCCGCTCAACGTCAGCCAGCTCCTCTTCGTCATAGACGCGTGCAATTCGGGGCAGGCGCTCGACGCGGAGGAGAAGCGTCGCGGGCCGATGAACTCGAAGGGCTTGGCGCAGCTCGCATACGAGAAGGGCATGTACATACTGACAGCCGCGCAGAGCTATCAGGTGGCGAACGAGGCGGCGCAGCTCGGCCACGGCTTTTTGACTTACGTGCTTGTCGAAGAGGGATTGAAGAAGGGGCAGGCCGACTCGGTCGGAGCGCGCGACGGGCAGATAGTCGTGCGCGAGTGGTTCGACTACGCGGCGGAGCGCGTGCCTCGAATGCATCAGGAGCGCATGAAGCAGAAGCGCGGCCTCGGCGTCGCCTTCACGGGCGAGACCGACGTGCAGCGCCCGCGCACCTTCTACCGCCGCGAGATGGACTCGCGCCCGCTCATCATCGCACGGCGCGACGCCGCTGTGCGAACGGGGCAGTAACGTTTCAAAATCAGAAACGCGAGCGTGAGCGAGCGTGTCTCTCATCATTGAGACACGCTCGCTCACGCTCGCGTTTCTGATTTTGAATTTAGTCAACGCGGCTTCGGCGGGTTCAGGCGAACGTCCTTCGTCTCGGTGTTAAAGCGTTTGTATTCGCCGTAGGTGAAGTTGACGCTGTAGGTGATTCGGTCGAAGAGCGTCGGGTAGTCGGAGCCGTTGAGTCGTATCTCGCGGGGCAGCCAGACGCCTTCGGGCAGGCGTGCCATCTCGACAAGGACGGCGGGAGGGCCTTCGCCCGGCGGGAGCGCGGGGGCCGCGGGCACTTTCTCCTTGACCTTCGCCGTGGACTTTTTCGTCGCGACCGCAACAGCCGACGGCCAGCCGACGAGCCGCGTCACGATCCTGTCGTCCGCGTCAATCCAGATCATGCCGCTCAGTTGTGCGACGTATTGCTCACTCGCGCCGAGCTGCGCGTCGGGGCGAGCGTTGAAGGTGAAGACCATCGCCTCGCGCCCGTCGCGACGTTCGCGCCTGACGAGTTTCAACTCACAAGTCCGAAGAAAAGTGTGTATGTCGAGGGCCGCGCCGCCGCGCTTGAAGCCGAAGGTCGCGCGGTTGATTCCCGTGCGTCCATACATGCCGAGCGGGAGCATTCCCGTGACCCGTTCGGACGCGGGCGCGGCGGCAGAGACGGGGACGCGCGCGTTTTTCTCCTCTTCCTTTTCGAGACGCTCGCCCGCGCGCAGGCGTTCCTTCTCAAGCTCCGCGGGCGGCACGGGCACGCCGTCGCGACTCGTCACGAGCAGCACGCCGCGCCCGTGCGTGCCGCCCTTGAGCGTCGGCATGTAGACCTCGTAGGTCAAAGTCTCTTCTTCGATCCGTCCCTTGTCCTTCCTTTCGCGCCTCGTGTAGCTCATCACGTAGGTATAGTCGCTCAGCATGTCGCCCGCGCCTTTGCACTGCGCTTCTTTCACCAGCGCGGGCATGTCAACTTCGCCTTCGATAGAGGCGGGGGCGACCGACTCGCAGACCTTCGGGATTGCCGTCGCGCGTCTGCCGACTTCGACGCGCGGCTCCTGCGCGGCGACCGTCCTAAACGAGATCGCCGCGAGGAGGAGCGCAAAGCGCACGCTTTTCGGAAGGATGGGTAGCAACGCTTAGAAGGAGTATTTCAACTGGAACTGCACGCGGCGTCCGGGCGTGATGGTCGAAGTCGCCTGACCGAAGCCGGGGGCTTCGAGGTAGCGGACGGGGATGCCGAAGTTGGCGCGGTTGATGAAGTTGAAAATTTCCGTGCGGAAAATAAGAGTCTTCGCGTCGCTGAAGCGGAACGACTTGATGAAGGCGAGATTCATGTCGAGGAAGTTTCCGGCGCGGAATGTGTTGCGGCCCACCTGCCCGTCCTCCCCGACCAAAGCGCGCAGGGAAGCGAGGTTCGTCGTCGTCAGTCGCAACGGTTGGCGGCGGTCGCCGGTGACGGTTATCCCCTCGGTCGTGTTGAGCCGGTCGGTGAGATTGCCGTCGAGGTTCACGTCGAAGATCGAGTTGACGGTGAAGGGCTGGCCGGTCTGGAACTGGCCGGTGCCTGCGATCTGTAGGTTGTTGAAGACGAGTCGCGCCGCGCCGTCCGCGAAGCGCGGGAAGTCGTAGACGGCGTGGAACGCGAAGCGGTGGCGCGCGTCGAAGTTTGAAGCGGCGCGCTCGCCCTCGAACGTCAGACTGTTCTGCGGCATCGCGGACGAGCCTGCGAGGTCGAACACGTCCGACACGTCGTCAACCGATTTCGAGAGCGTGTAGCCGACGCGGTATTGAAGTTGACCGCGCAGGCGACCGCGCAGCTCAAGCTGCATCGCGTCGTAGCGCGAGCTTCCGGTCGTCTCGAAGAACTGTATGCCGCCGACGCCGGGGACGGGTCGGCCTCCGATGAACTCCTGTCCCGGCCCGCCCGGCACCGCCGGGTCTCCCCTGCTGATGCGCGTGCCCGGCGCGATGGCGATGCCGAAGAACTGCGGCTGGAATCTTCCCGGCCCTTGCAGCTCGATGTCTAAGTTGCGTATGAGCGAGACGGCGTTCGTGCCGAGGTTCGGCGTGGAGAAGCGCGGGAGGTTGCTGCCTTGCGTGCCGACGTATGCGACGGAGAAGAACGTGTCGCGACCGAAACGCTGCTCGAAGCTCAGGGAGTAGTGATGAGCTTCGGGCGCTTTCTGAGTGCGCGAGGGCAGCGTGGCCTCGACGCCGCTCGCGCCCGCGAGCAGGCCGCCCGCGCTCGCGAGCAGGTTGATGTTGGCGATGTGATCCGCGAGCGAGGTGTTGGGGTCGAGCAGGTTGAGCGTGCCTCGCTGCACGAGTCCGAGGTTCGGGTTCGAGGGGTTGAGCAGGCTCAAGGGGACGAACGGGAAGAGAAGATTGCCGAAGCCGCCCGCCGTGTTCACAGTGAGGAATGTCGGGAAGACGTTGCGCGACTGGCTGACGACCGCGCCGAGGATTTGGTCGTTGAAGTGGCCGTAGCCGACGCGGAGGCGCGTCGCGCCGGGTTCGCCCCACCAGCCGGGCGCGTAGGCGAGGCCGAGGCGCGGCGAGAAGTTGTTAAGGTCTGGA
>DASQLL010000496.1:0-6752 GCA_035630035.1 Pyrinomonadaceae bacterium
CGAAAAAGGAAGTATGCGGGCAGCGGGATGGCGAGCGCTATGAAGACGAACAGCGGCGACCAACGAAGCAGAGTCGCCGTCAGCCGCTCGCCTGCGGACATTTTGTTGAATTGACGTTCCTGACTCGCCACCGGATTTACCTCCACATTTTCGGAAATGCGAGCATCAAAATGGTCATCACCGAGCGTCTAAACCTTTCAGAGCTTGGTTGAAGTCATGCGTACATTTTAGCCCTTCGGACTTTGCCGCTTCGCCGGCAGCCGGCTTACGATACGTTTCAATCTGCCGACAAGTTATAATACCAGAGCAGCATCTGCGAGGGACGGCCTAAGGAGGGGCGATGAGAAGAGTCGGGTTGAGACTTGCCGCCGCGTTTGTGGCCGCGCTGGTTTGCGCGCAGGGCGCGTCCATGCGCGCGCAGTCGAGACGGGAGGCGGACGGCGTCGGCGCGCGGCGCGACGTTCGCACCGTGACGATTCCTGTGACAGTGCGCCTGCCGGAAAGAGAGCCGCAGACGGAGTTGCGATACCTCGACGCGCTGGAAGTTTTCGAGGACGGCGAGCGTCAGGAGATTCTTTCGACGCGTGGCGCGGGCCGCTCGCCTATGACGCTCGCGGTTCTGATTCAGGACGACCTCGTCTCGTCCGTGAGCAGCGAGATCAGGGGCATCGCGGATTTCATCCGACGCCTTCCGCCGGGGTCGCGCGTGATGATTGCTTACCTGCGCTCAGGCTCGATTCAGGTGCGGCAGAAATTCACGGGCGATCTCGAACGTGCCGCGAAGAATTTGCGTATCCCTTTCTCTTCGTCGGCGGTCGCGCCGTACAGCCCTTTCGGCTCCACGCGCGAAGCGCTCAAGCGTTTCGAGTCGCAGCCCGTCGGTCGCCGCGCCGCGCTGCTCATCAGCGACGGCATAGACATCTCGCGCGGGTTTGAGAGTTCTTCGCCCGCGAACGGCTTCGACCTGCAACGCGCCATTAACGAGTCGCAGCGGCTGGGCATCGCCGTCTATTCCATCTATGCGCCGACGGTCGGTGCGGCGAACCGTACACTCGTCAGCAACGGAC
Source organism: Pyrinomonadaceae bacterium (assembly GCA_035630035.1). GTDB lineage: Bacteria > Acidobacteriota > Blastocatellia > Pyrinomonadales > Pyrinomonadaceae > QHXN01. Next base: position 1,068 of record DASQLL010000496.1, read on the forward strand.
AGGGATCGCTCAACAGGCTTTCGAGCGAGACCGGCGGTCGCGCTTTTTTTCAAGGCACGCTCGCGCCCGTCAGTCTCGACAATTTCCTGCGCGACATTGACTCGCTCCTCTCAAGGCAGTTCGCGCTGACGTACCTCTCAACGCACACTGCGAAGGGCTTCCACAAGGTTCGCGTCGTGGCCGACATGGCGGAGGGTGAGATTTATCATCCGAGCGGCTACACACGATAAAAGTCAGAAGTCAGAACGCTGAACGCTGAACTGAAGAGAATTTATCCCTTCAGTTCAGCGTTCAGCGTTCTGACTTCTGACTTCTGACTTTTCCGACTACCTCGCGCTCGTCGCGTCCGCGGTCTGCCAGCGTCCGGGCGAGGGCGCGAGTTGGCTGACCATCTCGCGCAGCGCTTCGAGGTGATTGTTCGTCATCTCGATCTCCGCTCCGCCGACGCGGGCGACGACCTTGCGCGCGTTCGCGATGGCCGAGGCGTCTGCGTGGGAGAGAGTTATTCTCACGGAGTCGAGCGCCCCGCCGCTCCCGTCGGGCTGAGACTTATAGCTCACGTTCCGGCTAACCATGCGCGGCTGGCCGTCTAGCACGAACGAAGGTTCTTGACCTGCGCGGAGCCTCGCGGTCGGCGAGGCCGAGACCAGCACGAGGTCGAGCGTCGGGGCGGAGGGCCGACGCGGGTCTTGGAGCATGAACGACGCGGCGAGATAGTAAAGGTCGGTGCCGCGGCCCACGGGGCGCGGGTGCTCAAGCACCGTCCGCATGCCGCCCGCGCGGCTGTCGAAGCTCGTGACGATCTCTCCGTTGTGTTTGAAGGGCGACGGGGGCGGCTTGGCGCACATGCGTTTCTGCGCGGCGGCGGCGGCGGCCAGTGAAATCAACAGGAGGACTGAAATAAACAGTCGGGAAGAAAAGCGCATGGGGGAATCCTCTCAGCTCCGAACTAGAATAAGGGAAGAGGTTAATGAGGCCGCAAGGGGCGACAGAGCGTTCCGCGCGTGGCAGACCTGCGGAAACGTTTCCGTGAAACTTCAGCCGGTGAGTCATTCGTTTTCTATCAGATTTAGAAAGCGGGCCGATCAAATCCGCCTTCGAGGGAAGAACGCCTCACGCATGAAGCGCACTTCCGAATATAAACGAACGCCGCGAAAATTGCCAACCCTATTTTCGCGGCGTTCGTTTTGCACCTTCAAAAGGCTTCGGTCGCTTCTCAGAAACGCAGTCGGTAGCGCGCCGTGATGCTTCGCCCCGGCCCATCAATTCCCCATCCGGGGGCGCGGTGGCTTTTATCGGCGATGTTCTCGAAGTCGAGCGAAAACTCCTGCGTGTCGCTGAATCGCCAGCCGCCGCGCAGGTTGAGCAGACCGTAGCCGGGGATTGCGGTGAAGAGAGGGACGGCGGTCTGGTCGTTAACGACCAGCACGCCGTTTACGACCGCGCCTATGGGAAGTAAGCGATCCTGAACCTGCCTCAGCGTCTCGCCCGTAGAGATGAGGACGCCGCCGCCTGAGCCACACACACCATTCGAGCCGGGAGTCGTCAGGCCGCGCACGCACGCGCCGCGGCGGAAGAAGTTTTGTATGTTCGCGCGTGAGCGCGCCGCGCCCGTGCGCCGGTCGGTGAGGTCGAGCGTCGAGAGCCGATCCTGCCGGCCCGCGAGCGTCGAGTAGGCTTCGATCCAGTAACCGCGTTTGCTCGGTTGGTAGCGCAGCCGCAGGAAGCCCATCTGTGGCGGGATGCCGCCACCGCCGAGGTTCGGGGGCAGGCCGGTCGCGCGCTCCGCCGCGTGGACGTAGGAATAGTTACCGCCGAAGCTCCAGCCGTCCGCAAGCCTGATGTCGAATTCGTACTCAACACCCTTGAGCCGCGTGCTGCCGAAGTTCGACTGCACCAGAACGGGCGAGGCCGAGAGCGGCACGAAGACCGCGCCGGTCGGCAACTGGCTTTCGATTATCTGGCTGCCCAGCCGCGAGCCGACCGCGCCCTGCGGCAGGATCAATGTCTGGCGGACGATGGCGTCGGCGTAATCAATGACGAAGCCGACGAGCTTTGTGTCGAAGCGCCCGCGGCGGAAGCTAAAGCTGAGGTCGTAGTTGTCGCCCGTCTCGGAGCTGAGCGGCGCGACTTCGACGCCCGATGAGACGGCGCTCGCGTCGGCTGTCGTGCCGACGGTCGCGCCCAAACCCAGAACGTCCGCGGTCGCCACTTGAAAGCCGACGCCGACGAGTCCGAGCGAGCCGAGGTTAGTGATGTTAGGCGCGCGAAACCCTCGGCTGTAGTTGAAGGCGACGTTAAAGCCGTCGAACAGTGTCGCAACCGCGCCGGCACGACCGGATAGGTCGGCTACGCGCAGAGAGTCGTCGGGCCAAAGCGGCTGACCGTCCACGAGCGGGCTGTTCGATGCGCGCGAGCGGTACGAGCCGACGTTGTAGCGCAGCGCACCGCTCAGCCGCAGCCGGTTCTGTATCGGCTCGAAAGAGTCCTGCACGTAGACGCCCGCGAGGATGTAGCGCGCGCCGTCGGGGACGCGCGGGCGCACGAGCGTCGCCGCGCCCGAGACGGGGTCTGCACTGTAGGAAGGTGCGTTGACGCGGTCGCGATATATGTCGCCGCCGAAGAGGAAGTTGTTTCTCTTCGGCAACTGCTTATCGAGATAGAAGCTGAAGCCGAGGACACTCGTGCGCTCCTTGTCGTGCGTGATCGCGGCGAAAGGATTTCCCTGCCCGCCCTGATTAACGCGCTCCTCGCGCTGGCTGTTGAAAGAGAGGGTCGCGGAGAAGTTGTCGAAGAAGCCCGCGCCCTGACGCAGGTAGCGGAAGTAGCCGAAGTCGAGCATCAGGTTGCGTAGGTCTGCGACGAGATTCCCGTCGCCGCCGAGCGTCTGGTCGTAGCGCTTGCCGCCGTCCTGCTGGCTACGTTGGTAGCGGAAGGAGAACTGCTGATTGTCTGTAGGCGCGTAGGTCAGATGGAGCGCGCCGCCGTACTGCGTGAACGCAGTATCAGTCAGGCGCGTCTCGCCTGTGATGTCGGAGGGCAGACCGAGGAAGCGCGTGATGGCCGAGTGGCCGTCAACGCCGCCCGCCGGACGCAGCGTGTTGATGCGGCGACCGACCACGTTCCCAAGAATGCCGAAGCGGCGCGTGCCGTAGGTGATGAGCGCGTTGCTGCCGAAGGATAGATCGGCGCTCGTGAAGTAGGTGTTGAACTCGCCGTGCGTTTCCGGCGCGGCGAAGCCGAACTCAGGCTGGCGCGAGACGATTTGCACGGTGCCGCCGAGGCCGTCCGAGCCGTACTGCCCTGTGTTCGGGCCGCGCAAGACCTCGACGGCGCGAATGCTTGACGGCTCGTTCAGGTTGAAGAAGGTGTTGATGCCGCCGCGTTGCGTTGAGCTTGTGTAGCGCACGCCGTCAACGTAGACGCCGACTTCCGTCAAGCCGCGCACAAGCACCGCGCCTATGGTCGGGCTTGTGCGCTGCAAAGAGATGCCGACCTCCTCTTCGGCGACCTGCGCCAGCACCGCGGTCGTCCGCTGAAGGATTTTATCTTCGGGGATAACGTTGACGCGCTGCGCCACCTTGCCGGGATCAAGCGCCTGTCCCGTCTCCGCGGTGACGGTCACTTGCTCGGAGAGGGTCTCGACTTCGAGCGTGACCGAGATGCTGGCCGTCGAACCGGCGGTAATCTGCACGGGCGCGCGGCGGCTGGCGAAATCCTTACGCGAGACGCGCACGACGTAAGAGCCGGCGGCGACGTTCGAGAAGCGGAAGCGCCCCTGCGCGTCGGTCTCAGTAGTGGCGAGGAGAGCCTGTTGCGGATCAAACAGGTAGACGCGCGCGTCGGCCAGAGACGCACCCGCGGCGTCCGTGACAATGCCTTCGACTCCGCCCTGCGACGACTGTCGCGCGTGCGCGACGCCTCGCGGGAGGAACAACCCGGCCAACAAGGCCGCGCACAAAAAGAGTCTGAACAAACTCATTCTCATTCAATACTACCTTCTCAAACTCAATCTGCAAAACTCAACTACTGCAATCTGTCATAGTTAGTTTCGACTCGTATGAGTCTGAGATGCCTGCAAGGTTCGGAGAGGAAAAGAAGTGGCTGCGAAATCATCGAACGTGGCGGCGCGAGGGGCCCCCGCAGTCAGCGAATGGAGGGGGTAACCTGCTCGACGGAGGCGCGAGTGGGCTTTAATCCTATTTCATGACAGTCCTCTCAAGATTTCCGAGCGCGAGTCCCACAACCTCGCGCGGTCGCCTGAAACCGAAAAGTTTGAACTGCGGAGCTTTCATGGATGGCGAATAACTTCGGTCTCAGCGGCGAAAAAAAGGACAGACTCGTGTGGTTTAGATGGGCGGCTAGAGGGATTTGAACCCTCGATCTCCTGATCCACAGTCAGGCGCTTTAACCACTAAGCTATAGCCGCCATATTGAAGAGGCGAACGAGAAAACAATACTACCAACCGGAAAAGACACTGACAAGCTGGCACGCGGCGAACGTTTTACGCGTGCGTTTGGATGAAAATACCCCCGGCTGGACTCGAACCAGCGACCCTCTGCTTAGCCTACCACTCCAGGTTTCCCTGGCCCCGAAACGAGTTGTGGTCTGGACCATATCTTGGGCATTTCAGCCCGGATGCGTATGGCCTCTACGGAGTCCCTGCATAATCGTCTGCGAACTTAACGTTCTTCGACTGATTATTTTTAGGAGGGCTAACTCTCAAAGTTACAGATTTATTGACATCCTCTGCCTTGAAGTAATAACACCTGTCCGTCTCTGGACAGTAGATACAGAAAACGTCAACCTGACACTTATCAATCCGCTTACCATGAGAGCCGTTTCTATCCGCCCACCAGTTAATAAGGTTGACTTGAAGAACGCCTCTGACAGCGCTCCTGTATTTGACCTGAATCCTTACGAATTTATTTCCATCATAAGAAACAAGATCAAATGGAGCGTGTTCTGTTGAGGGGAATAAAACTAAGTATCCCTTCTCAACCAAATCACAGTAAGCCTTAGCAACTCCTAAGTCGCCTTTATCTTTAGTGTGGTGCATGGATTGTTCCTTCCAATTTTTCCCAACACTAAACTTAGAAGACAACTACAAGGTTTCCTCGGTATTGTCATGGAAGCAAGGTTGCTTCTTTAGAGTTCCACCGATATAGCACCCTCCACCGTACGGATTACTGTTCTCCGCACGGGCTCCTACATTGAAGGCAGATGCTCTATCCGACTGAGCTACGGGAGCCTGTCCGCAACACGGTGAATGTTATCACGCGCCCCTGCGCCGGCAAAATTAGTCGCGCGGGGCACATGCCGGCAGCTATTTCGTGACAGGATTTTGAAAAGGCGCGTGGTCGTGGGTGTGATAAAGTGTGCGGCCTATGGCCGATTGGAAGGAGCCGAAAGGCAGGCAGGCGCGCTGGATCGGGTTGGTGGCGGCGACGCTCGTGGCGCTCTACCTCTGCTGGAAGATGCTCCAGCCGTTCGTCGAGGTGGTGCTCTGGGCGGTCGTCCTCGTCATCGTCTTCTTCCCGGTTCACAGGCGCATCCTCAGGCGCGTCGGGAGCCCCGGCTGGAGCGCCGTGCTCTCCTGCCTGCTCGTCATCGTCATCATCCTCGTCCCGCTCACGCTCCTGACCTTCGCCGTCGTCAACGAGCTGGCGAACTTCGCGCAGTCG
>DASQLL010000497.1:0-3857 GCA_035630035.1 Pyrinomonadaceae bacterium
GTCGCGCGCGGTCGTCTCGGCTGCATTCTGTGTTTCGGGTTTCGAGTTCAAGAGGGTCTGATCTTTTCTCAACCGAGCTACCCGCCCTGACCTGACGAATCGCCCGGCTCTTCGCCGAGCCTTTCGAGGACGCCCGGCTGCTGACCTTCAAACTCTAAAAATCGCTGCAAGTCTTCCTCGCTGAACTCCACGGCGAGTTGCAGGTGTCCGCAGCGCGCGCACCCGTAAGCTCGGACGGGTCGCGAGGCGAGGCCCAGCACGGCCTTAAAGTACGACCCTCCGCTCGGCCTGAATTTCACTTCGTCGGTGCCGTGCCCCGCCCCCAGCACGCCCTCGACGAGACTTTCGCCGCCGCACGCGACACACTTCATACGCCACCTCCGCAAGCAATCACGCGAACAGGCCGTTGACGTACTGCTCGGCATCGAAGACGACGAGGTCGTCAACCTTCTCGCCGATTCCGGCGTAGCGAATCGGAAGGCCCAGCTCTCTTGCGATTGCGACGGCGATGCCGCCTTTGGCCGTGCCGTCGAGTTTCGTCAGCACGATTCCCGTCACGTTCGCAGTCTTTAAGAATTGCCGCGCCTGCTCAAGCCCGTTCTGCCCCGTCACTGCGTCGAGGACGAGCAGCGTCTCGTGCGGTGCGCCTTCGACTTCGCGCCCCGCGACGCGCTTCATCTTCTCAAGCTCGGCCATCAGGTTCGACTTTGTGTGCAGGCGTCCGGCTGTGTCCACGATCAGCACGTCGGACTTGCGCGCCTTCGCGGCCTTGAGCGCGTCGAAGAGGACGGCGGCGGGGTCTGTGCCGTGCTTCTGCTGTATGAGCGGGACGCCTGTGCGCTCGGCCCAGATGGCGAGCTGGTCGGAGGCCGCTGCACGGAAGGTGTCCGCGGCGCAGATGAGAACGTCGTTGCCTTCGGCCTTGATGCGCTGCGCGAGCTTGCCTATGGTCGTCGTCTTGCCGACGCCGTTGACGCCGACGACCATGATGACGTAGGGCGTGATGTCTTCGGGCACGCTCGTCTCGGACGCGATGCCCTTCTCTTCCGACGCGCGGAGAATGGAGAGCAGCTCGGCCTTGAGCGCATTCTTGAGCGCGGCGATGTCGTCAATCTCTTTGCGCGAGACGGCGCGACGCACCTTGTCGAGTATTTCGAGCGTGGTCGTGACGCCGAGGTCGGCGGCGATGAGCGCCTCTTCAAGCTCGTCGAGCAGCTCGGCGTCAATCTGCTTGCGGCTCTCGAAGACCGTGTCAATCTTCTCGGACAGAGACTCGCGCGTCGCCGAGATCGCGCGTGAGAAGCGCGCCGAGTAGGTCTGCTCAAGAGCTTCAATCTCCGCCTGCAACTCTTCCGCCGAGCGATTGAGGCCGAGGATGGAAGAAGACGAGAACGCGGAGCGCGCAGGGGCAACGGGACGCGCGGGCGGCGGTGAGGACTCACTCGCACGCTCGCTCGCGACGGGCGGCGTCCTCGTTTGCGTAGACGGCGGGCGCGGACTTTCGATGACTTCGCTTTTACGCGTCTCGGTCAGCCCCGTCTCTGCCGCGGGCTGCGGGCCGGGCGACGCGCCGGTCGGGACAGGCTCGACGGCGGGCGCGGTGATGACGGCTTCGGGAGAGGCCGTTGCCTCGCCCGCGGGCGGTTCGAGGCGTTCGTCAGCCTTCTCGCTTTCGCGTTCTTCGGCGGGCCGCGCCGCAGGCTCGTTCAGCCCAAGCTTGATGTACTGATCCTCTTTTTTGCGTCTCCAGAAAAGTCCCATGTGATGATTACACGCCTTTGCAGATGAAACATTGATTCAAAGTCAGAGATTATAACGGGAACTGCCGCATCGCGACAAAACGATGCGGCAGTTAATGTGTGATCGAGTTGAGCGCGGCGCGGATTTCAGACAGCTCGCGGCGCGGGAAGCTGTTCCCCACTAAACCGCAAGCGGCTCTTTCGTGGCCGGCGCGCTCTTTGCCGGAAGCTGAGCGACTGCACGAGGCGATTTCGTAAGCTCCTGCACGCGCCGCGAGAGCTTCACGCGCCCCGGCGCTATCTGTCCCGACTCGCAGGCCTCTACGAGCGCCGCGACAACACGCTCGTCGTAGCGCGTGCCGACGAAGGTCTTGATGAGCGCAATCGCGTCTTCGAGGCTCATGCCCTTCTGGTACGGGCGGTCGGTCGTCATCGCGTCGAAGGTGTCGGCGACGGAGACGATGCGTGCCTGCATTGGAATCTGTTCGCCCTTTAACCCTTGCGGGTAGCCCTTGCCGTTCATCATCTCGTGGTGCATGTACATGCCCGGCAGGAAGTCGCGCATCGCCGGAATCTGCGACATGATCTTGTACCCTTTTTGCGGGTGCTGCTTCATTATCTCGAACTCTTCGTCGGTGAGAGTGGCGGGCTTCTTCAGGATGTTGTCGTCAATGCCGATCTTGCCGACATCATGAAGGATCGCGCTGATACGCAACTTCTCAAGCTCATCGTCCGAAAGCTCCAACCTCTCGCCGATGGCGAGCGAGAAGCGCGCGACGCGCTCCGAGTGACCGCGCGTGTACGGGTCTTTGCCGTCAATCGCCGCGGCAAGCGCCTTGACCGTGCCCAGAAACAACTCGCGGTTCTCATGGGCGGCGTTACGAAGGTCTTCGATGTAGCTCTCAAGCCGGTCGGTCATCAGGTTGAAAGAGTCGCCGAGGTCGCCAAGTTCCGTGCGGCTGCGAACCTGTATGCGCTGCGAGAAGTCGCCGCCCGCGATGCGGTGCGCGCCCTCGGCCAGATCGCGCACGGGGCGCGTCATCTGCTTGGCGAAGAGGAAGCCGATGAATATGGCGCAGATGGCCGCGAACAAACTTATGTAGAGCGTCTGCCGGCGCATGTCCGTGACGGACTGAAGCGCGGCGTGCTCGTCCTGTATGGCTATGACGCCGAGCAGAGCGTCGTCGTCCAGTCGCGCCGTCGAGTAAGCGCCGAGCATCCTGACTTCGCGCCCGTCGCGCTCGGCGTTGAAAGGCGCGAGCGCGGACTTGACCTGCCTGCCCGTGGCGCTCCAATCCTGCACCACCTTCAAATCCATCATTGAGCGCTCGGCGAACGCGACGCGCCCGTCAGGGTGCGCGACCGCGCGCCCGTCCTGATTGACGACGAAGATGACGGGCAAGCCCTTTTCGAGTAGCTCGGCCTCGCTCAAAGACGTGGGCTGCTGAACGGAAGTGAAGACATCCTGAAACGAGACGACGGCGACGACCGCCGCGACGACCTCACCCTGACCGCTCCCGCCCATGACGGGGGCCGCAATGGTCAGAGCCATCTCCTGACTCGAACGGAGTAGATGCGGGCCTGCGATTCGCACTCCCGGTTCGGCCATCTCTGCGAGCGCGGCGTTGACGCGCGCGTTGACCTCGTCGCGCGATATAGCGTCGGGCTTATAAGCGATGTGCGGCGTGCCGGACACGGGGAGTATCGCGAGGGCGTTCAGACTCTTGTCGGCTTCGACCGCCTTCTGAAGACGCTCGTCGCTTCCCACCTGTCCGAGGACACCGACGCCGCCCGTCAACTCGAACGCGCGCGCAAGCCCCGTCACGACTTCGCGGTAACGCTGACCGAACAGCTCGATCTGTCGCGCCTTGTCCTGAACGAGCTGCGCCTGATAGCGCCCCTCAATCGAGCGCAACTCGGTCGCGCTGCGCCCGGACAGCATCCACCCCACCATCACGAGCGGCGTAAGGCCCACGACGAGCAGTGTTCCGAGGACTATGTAAAGCAGTCGGACGCGGCGAAGTTTTTCTAACATTGAAGGAGAAAAAAGGTGTTCGAGAGAGTAAAATCGGGGCGGGCCGAAGTGCAGGTCAAAGCTTACGCGCGACCGCCCGAATG